>NZ_CALKTT010000109.1 GCF_937997535.1 uncultured Campylobacter sp. | reverse complement strand
CCACGCAAGCTCCGGCGCTGACGCCCAAAAGATCGGGCGAGACGAGCTGGTTTTTGAAGACGCCTTGATACGCCGTGCCGCTGATGCCTAAAGCCGCGCCCACGAGCACTGCGGCGATGATACGCGGCAGGCGCACCTGCATAACGACGTTGTGGACGTTTTGCGCTACCTCGCCGCCGCTAAGCGCTTTTAACACCTCGGTGATGCTTAGGCCGAAGCGCCCTATACAAAGCGATATCGCGATCGTCGTGATCGTCGCCAGTATCAGTAGCACGAGCATAAATTTAAAATTTTTCATACCTTTCCTTGCTTTAAATTTTATCTTTTGCCTTAAATTTAATCTTTGAAATTTCGCTTCATCGAAACCCGCTTAAAATTCCGCCTTCCGGCTCGTAGGCGAAAGGCTTGCAGTAAAATTCCTTCGTGATAGCTCCAAGATCAATATTTTAGAAAAGATCTGGATGGAAATTTTAACCGCCTACAAGATTTGTAGTGGTGCCCTCGCGCCCGTGCGGTCCCAGCCGAAAATGTTTGCAGGCGCAGCATAGACGCGCTTTTGCCACACCGTCTCAAGCTGCGAAACGCAGGACTTGACAGCAGAGCCTCCGCCTCGCACGACATCTCCTACCGATGATGACTTAGAGACTGCAGCGACTTTGATTTATACATCTAAATCCTTAAACAAATATGGCATTTTAGCACATATCATATTAAATTTTTATGATTTCAACTTTCATACATGCGGGCGAGATCTAATGGCGTGCAGCTCCGTGCAATAAGGCTTTTAGCAAAATTTAACTTGCGGATTTCAGATGAGCGTCTACGAAATTTACGCCAAGATGGAATTTTATAATTTCATCCTTTCGCGAAAGATAGACTTGAGCCTGATAGCGGAAATTTGCCGATTTAGCAGCAGACGTAGCGCGCGGCGAAATTTTATGCAGGATTTGAAGATTTGATTTAGAATTTCATAAATGGATACTGCGCGAAAATTTTCTCTTTATTTGACCCCGGTTTTGCTAGCCACTTAGTCGTAGAATTTTACTTGCCGTTTGGACGCAGGATTTTATTTGACCGCAAGAGGTTAAATTTTACCGTGAAATTTCGCATCGCTTAAAATGCGATGCGAAATGAATCCGTCCGTCGCTACTGCCAGCCTAGGGCTTTGCGTTTTAAGCGCATGTCGCTTACCATTTTTAGCGCAAGCGCGACCGGATCGGTATCTACGTGCATCACAGAGCCAAGCGCACGCCTGGTGCCCTCTTTGAAAAAGTGTATGACATTTGCGGAGCCGTGGATTTGATACTCGACGCAGTGATACGAGTCGATGCCCATCAGGCGGAATCCGAGCGAGGCATCGACGCCCTTTTCGTTCGCCCACTCGGGAGAGGTGAAAGCAAGCGGCAGCTCGTAGAGATTTTTGCCTAGCACCCCTGCGATACCTGCGAAAATTCCGCTGGAGCGAGTATTATCGATACACTCACCCACGTGCCAAACCGGCGGAAGCTCATCTTTTTCTAAAAATGCCCGCAGCGACGCGCCTGCTTTTTTATACGCGCTTTTTTGGCAAAAGCCCAACTTCATTAGCGGAAACGACGCGCAGCCGTTGGTTAGGATTAGGACGTTATTTTCGATTAGGGTTTGTGCGACATCTATGATAGCGCGCTCATAAGGCACTTTAGGATTGGTGCAGCCGACCATATTTACGATGCCTAAAATTTCACCGCTTTTTAGCGCGTGCGCTAACGGCTCCATACCGCCGTAGTGTTTATGGACGAATTCTACCGAAAAGCCCACTTCGGCCTCGACTTCATACGGCGGGATATATACCGGCAGTCCTTTGCGCTTTTCGTGAGATTGCAATGCGCGATCTAGAATTTTACGCGCCAAATTCCTAGTCTCGGCGATATTACTATGGTGATGATCGTAGCCTATATGCTCGGCTCCGGGAAGCCTAGCTGATGAGCTTGTGGTAACGACCTTGGTCTGGAAGCAGTTAGCTACATCCATGATCGCAGGATAGACATCTTGGACATCGGCTACCCACAGATCAAGTGCGCCCGTGCCTATGACGAGTTCGGCAGTTACGGCGTTTGAGAGCGGAACAACGCCCCAGTTGCGATACATCGCCGATAGCCCAGAACAGCACACGCCGTAAAATGCGATCCCCTGTGCGCCTATTGCGCGAGCCTTATCTTGGTACTCTTTAGAATTTCCGATCTCCACTATTAGGCTTACCAATGTCGGCAGATGTCCGTGCACGGCGATATTGACCCAGCCTTTTTTAAGCGCGCCCATATTGCTTTTGGAAGTTACGCGATCTCCTACGCCAAATAGCGCATCCGTAGCGATATTCGCAGCTACTACGCCGGTGAAGGTAAAAGCAAGCCCGCAGCGCAAAAGATGCTGCATCACGCTGCGCCAGTCTCCGTCTGTGCCTACACCCGTTCGGTGATACGCCTCAAAGACTTCGTTATACGCACTAATCGGCAAGATATCTAGCTTCCGCCATACTTCTTGACGCTCCTTGGGTGCGAGCGCAGTGATAGTTTTATACTCGCCGCTACTTTGCGAAAGATCTGTCAAAAGCGTATCGACAAGCTCGATCGCTACCTCTTTTAACTCTCTGCCTTCAGTTGGAATTCCAAAGGCTTTGGCGGTATTGATGATTTTGTATTCGCCTATTATGGGCAGATCTAGCTTGCCCTGTGCCGCCCATTTTAGCGACAGCAGAAGCTCTCTGGCGTGCGCGCCGTGTTGAGCTACGCCTGCAGCTACTTGGCGCAGTAGGTTGCGCGATACGATGAGATCGGCGTCCGCACCGCAAGTGCCGCGATCGGCCTTTTTAGTAATTTTGCAAGGTCCCATATTACAGATCTTACAGCATACTCCGCTAAGCCCATAGCTACACATAGGCATCTGTTTGTCGAAACGATCAAACGCCGTATCTACGCCGATCTGCTCCATCCTAAGCATCATTTCACGCACGGCGGGATCGGGGGTTTTCTCAAGTACTTCTTGCTTTGTAGGGAAGGTCTTTTTGTATTCAAGCAACGCCTTCATATAATCCGCCGTAAATTCCGCCTCGTGAAAATGCTCGAAAAGATTACCCTGCGCGTCTTTATGTGTGTGCGGGCTAGCCTCTGCGGGCACTAAAACTTTTGGGATGCCGTGTTCGTCAAATCCGATAATCGCGCGGTGAGAGTGGGGTTTGTGATCATGGCTATGTTTGTTGTGCTCGTACGAGCTGATGACGGAATCTTCGTCGTGCTCATGCGAATACGCCGCAGAATTTGCGCCGTATTCGTGCAAATAAGCTGCGAGGTTTTCTTCTTGATCGTGTGAGCGGGTCGCAAAATCTTCGTCGTGTAGATGCGAGTGGATTGCGGAGTTATCGCTATGCTCGTGCGAGCAAGAGAAGTGGTCTTTGCTGCTTGGGCTCTTCGCAGGATTTGAGATGGAATTTATCAAAGAATCGGCCATGGAATTTGTCGTAGAGCCTATCGCGGAATTTTGGGCGTTGCTTGCGCCTTGAGCGCTTGAATACGCCGCAAAGTTCGTACTTGAAGCAGAGTTTGCGCTATCATCGTAGCCAGACGCGGAATTTCTGGCTTCGCAATCGCACTCGTCGCAGGAATTCTCACCTGCGGCGCGATTTTTAGAAATTTTGTCGCGAGTAAGCGAGGCAGAAGTTATAGAGTTTGCGGCAGAATTTTTAGCAGTGCTTGCACTTTTGTCGAAAACGGACGCGGCGGAGCTTTTGAGCGCGTCTGCGACGGAATTTTCTCCCGTATTCGTAGCGGAATTTTCATCCGTCGCAGCCTTCTTGCGTGAGCCTTTTTGTTTTGCGATTTTGTCGTTTGCCATGGTTGTCTCCTTAAAATTTATTTTAAAAATAAGTGAGAATGCAGCCCTCAATAAATATACTAAAAGACTACACTATTTAATTCTTATAGATAAAATTTAACGTGATTGTATTTTTTAATTGCTTTAAATTCCCTTAATAGCGCATTAAAGTAAAAAATAAAATTTTATGAATAAGATATACTAAAATAGCTGGATTTAAATTTTGCCAAGCGGCTCGATCATCTTAGATAATCGATCAGCTTGGCGGAGATTTCTCGAAACTGCAAAATTTTATGCCCCTTTTTCTCGCGCATGAAATTTTGTGCGTCCTGAAGTCTGGCAAACGGAATGAGATCGTCGCCTCTGGCGCTTTGCAGCACGCTACCGAATACATAAAACGCGTCCTGCGCCCGCAAAATTTCGCCGCTTGCGTAATCGGTGACGTAAAGCTCCGCGCCGCCGAAATTTGCGTTCGTGGAATTTGACTCGCCGAAATTGCCGCTAGCGGAATTTTTACTCATCAAATTTTCCTCTGCGGAAGCCGCGCCGTTATTGCCGCTCAAATTTTCGCCCTCGAAAAAATACGCAAACATCGCCTTGGGCGAGGCAAACGCGAGCGCACTGCCGTCTTTGAGCCTTGCGTAAGCGCGAAATTCAGGGTGCGCGCTAGTATCGATGCCGTATTTGGCGCAGGTAAGATTTACGTCTTTAAGCCACGCAAGATCGTGCACGCTTTTAGAATTCTGCGCCGAGCCGGAGCCCGTACTATCAGGCATGCCTAAATTCTGCGCTGAGCTAGCGCTTTGCGGCTCGGAATTTTGCATCTCCGCTGCGTCGCAAAGCGTTATAAATGCCGCCAAAATGAGTGGAAATTTCACGCCAAATCCTTTGATCTAAAGATAAAATAGCCCAAAATCAGGCTCGCCGCGCCCAGAGCGATCGGATAGAGCAGTGAAAAGGCGATGAAAAGCCCGCGCCCGAAGTGATCTAGGATAAAATACGCCGTCGTGCCGATGACCGCAAGATCGGGATCAAATAGGCTGATAGCGGCGATGCGGAAGTCCTCCATCGGGTTTGCTAGGGCGATCGCAAAGATCAAATTTTCGTTCACGCCCGTTTTTGCGAGCAGTCCGATCAGCACGAGATCCAAAAACGCAAGGCAGAAAAGCCAGACGAAAAATGCGAGCCCAAGCCCCATCTCTTGGCTTTTTGAGACTGCGCAGATCAAAAATGCGATCCCTAAAAACGCCGCGCACAAGCTAAAAAGTAGCCCCGTATAAAGCAGGCAGATCGCCCACGGAATGCCCGTGCCTTTGATCGCACCCCAAACGATCGCAAGCAGCAGCGACAAAAATATCGGTACGAACACTCCAAATAGCCTTCCCAGCGCCTTGCCGTAGTAATACTGCGCCTGCGAGATCGGGAAGCTTAGCAGGTATTCTAAGATATTTAGGTCGCGATCGGCTAGGATCGCTTTGCTGGTGGTGACGAGCACGAAGACGGGCAGGATGATGATGCAGATCTGAATAAACAGCAGCAGCAGTCGCGAAAGCCCGCTAAAACCGAGCACGCGCGAATCGGTCACCCCCGTGATGAAAAACGCCGCCACGAGCCCGCTAAAGATCAGCAGATAGAGCAAAAACCAGCGCGAGCGGAAGGATTCTTTGATATCCAAAGCGGCGATGGTGAGTAAATTTTTCATTCTTTTCCTTTATTGCGCCTCGGTGCGCTTTTAATTTTAGATGCTCGCGCGGCTTAAATGCGCCGCCCGTCTTTAAATTTTAGCCTCGTTTTGTAGCGCGGATTTCGCGGCCTTAAATTTTGCCCGTCTAGCGTTTAAACAAACGGCAAAATTTTATCCGCCGCTTGCGCCTCGCGCATAAATTTTAAATTTACGGCTCGCTTGCGGCGCTTGCAAACAGCGCGTCGTTTGCTATCCGCCATCCCACATCCGCCGCAGTTTTAAAATTTAGCCGTTTAACGGACCGCTTAAATTTTAGCTTCGTAAAATTTCAAAGCCGGGCATATCTCGCGGTATAAAATTTTAAATTCTAAAAATCCCGCATCGGCGAATTCCGCGCCGGATAAATTTTAAATTTACGGCGAAATTTTAAGCTAGCGCGTCCGAGTAAATTTTAATTCGGCAGAACGAAGTCTCGCACCGTGCGTTAAATTTAGCTACGTTACAAGATAAAATTTTGCAGCCGTTTTCTAAGCCTAGCTTTGCCTCACGCCGAAGTCGCGAAGTAAAATTTTATCTCATCTATGGCGGCACGGGTGGCACGCTGAAATTTCAGGCTTTAAATTTAGTGCAAAACGAAGCCGCTTAAAATTTCGTCTTAGCCAAAACGTCCTTAATGCGAGTGCCCTGAATGCATATCGTGCGCCGTGCCGTTACCCTCGTGCATCTGCCCCATATTGTGCGGCGCGCCTTGAGAGTGCGCCGTGCTGCCCGCATCGCCGCCCATGCCATGATCTGAGCCGTGAGTATGTCCCATACCGCTCATGCCGTGCTCTGCGGAGTGAGGGTCTTGCATTCCGCCCATGTCGCCGTGTCCGTGCATGCTTCCCATATCGCCGTGCGCATCGCGACCCATATCTCCCATTCCCATGCCGTGCGAGCCGCCGCCTGCTTTAAGCGCCGCGACTACCTGATCGAAGCTGAAGTCTTGCTTGCCCTCTTGCTTGTTTTTAAACGCGCCCCAGCCAAACGACATAGGGGTTTTAAAACCGCGATAAAAGTGCGCTGTGCGTGCGTCGATAAACTCGCCGTTGCCGCTAGCGTCGTTGATGTAAATTTTGGCGTCCTTCAGCCAGTTTAGCTTGTCGTTGGTAACCATGAAATCCACCAGGCAGCCGATGTCGTCAAAGTAATGGTTTTTGCCGTCCACACGTACATCGACGCTGAAGCGGTTGTCGCTGATCGCCATCTGGCAGTGCTCGCATACGTCTCTGTCGTAGTGGACGTTGCCGTAGTCCTTCTCGTCGCCGCAGCCTAAAAACGTAAGCGCCGCAAGCGCACAAAGCATAATTTTAAACATTTTTGTCATCTACGATCCTCCCTAGATCCATTGAAATCATTCTTTTTACCAGTCCTCCCACTTCCTCGAGCCTGTGCGAGATAAAGATCAAGCTCTTATCTTTTGCGTGGTTGTGCAAAAGCGTCTTAAAACGCTCGCGCGCGCTCGGATCGAGATTGGCGGTCGGTTCGTCAAAAATCATCGCCTTGCTAGCTCTGCCGAATGCTAGCGCAATTAAGAATTTCTGCTTCATACCGCCGGATAGCTTATGGAAAGGCTTGTTTAAATTTGAACTCAGATCAAGCTCCATTTCGTCGCAAAATTTTACTATATCCGCTCTGCTTGCGTCCGCCGTGCGCTCGGCGAAGTAGATGAGCTCATTTAGGCTCAGCTTAAGCGGCGGCGGGGTTTGCGGCACGAAGCTGATACCGCGTAGAGCGCGGCTGCGCTGCTTAAATGAATCAAATCCGTCGATAGCGACGCTGCCGCTTGTGGGTATGTATTCGCCCAAAATCGTCCGCATCAGCGAGCTTTTGCCCGCGCCGTTTTGCCCGACGAAAAGCACCTGCTCGCCGTCCGCGATATTTAGATCGATATCTTTTAAAACGAATTGATCTGCAAATTTCTTGCTTACGTTTTTAATCTCTATCATAGGCTTCCTTAGATCATATCTTTTAGCTTATTGCCGATACCGAGTGCGTCTTGATGACACACGTCGATACAGCGTCCGCACAGCGTGCAGTCGATCCCTTTTAACATAAATTTGCTCTTATCGCCCAGGTTTTCGGACGCCTTTTTTTTAGTGATGTCTAGCACGTGCGAGACGAAGCAGACGTCTTGGCAAACGCCGCAGTGATCGCACCTGTTTTTATCCCAAGTAATCTTGCTAAGGCTAGCTTTCGCCGCAAGCGAATAGGTACTGCCTAGCGGGCATAGGTGCGTGCACCACACCCGTCTGCTAAAAAATACTTCGAGCAAAAACACAAAAACGATCCAAAGTCCCGCCAGCGAGAAGCCGTAGATGATGAGGCGCGATAAAATTCCAACTACGTTAAAAATTTCAAAAACGAGCAGATCCGTAATCGCACTTAGCAGCAAAAACGCCGCCCAGATCGCATAACGCATACCGCGAGGCAGGGCGCGCTCCTTGATGACGCGCTTAGCGATTAGCGTATTATGCAGCTTTTCGCCGATCTCGCTAAGCGCTCCGTAAGGACAGATCCACGAGCAAAATGCCTTGCCGCCCGCGATGAAGTAAAACAACAAGATGGTGCCCGAGCCGATAAGTAAATTTATCGGCAGATCCTTGTGCGCGGCGATCACCTCAAGGGTGGCAAAGGGATCTGCTAGGTGGAAGCCAAGTATCCGCGAGCCGCTGATGTCGCCTTCTAAAATTTGAATATCCGCGCGAAAGGAAAGCACGAAAAGCAGATGCACCAAAAATACCGTGGCGTAGCGCAGTGCCCGAATGCTGGGGCGCAGTTTGCCGCTTTTATTTTTAAGCGCAAAGGTCGAGAAAAAGCTCGTATTTTTGATCGTGCATCGCGAATTATATTTATCCAAGACTTACTCTTTAAATTTTGAAATTTCATCCGCGAGCTTATCTAGGCTCTCGTCGCTTACGTTGGTTAGCAGTCCGCTCATCAGGCTGTTTTTGATCTTACCCGCTTTATAATCTTTGAGGCTTGCTAAAATTTGATCCTTGCTCTTGCCGCCGATCGGCGGAGCGATCTTGCCGCGTCCGTCATCGCCGTGGCAGGGCGCGCAGCTTACCAGATAGGAGCTACTAACCTTAAAGTCGCGCTCTTTGACGCTCTGCTCTAAAATTTTAATATTTTTTACGTCCTTATCGTCGATGAGATCGACGCTTTTGCTCTGCGGCGCAGGCTTGGCTTGCGTTTGCGGCTTGACTTCCTGCTGTGGCGCGCTAGAATCGTCCGAACTAGCCATAAAGATCATCAGCGCGATCAGTGCTACGCCCAAAATCAAAACTAAAATTTTGCCCGGTTTCATTTCTGCTCCTTAAATTGTTTGTTGAACTCGTAAATTTCTTTCGCCATCGTCTCTATCTGCTGCTCGCTCATGCCGTTTACGAGCTGCACCATAAGAGGATTAGGCTTTTCTTTGAATTTATACTTTTTAATCATATCCACGATCTGCGCGTCGGTTTTATCCAGAAGCGACGGACCGATGATGCCGTTGGCGTAGTCGTCGTGGCACGCCGAACAGCGCAGGATAAAATCATGCCCAAGGCGCTTTTTCATCAGATCGAAATTTAGCTTTTCGTATTGGTTTTTGATGCTCGAATACGCCACGATATTTTTGGTCGTTTCATTCACGTCGCCGTTTAGATTAAAATTTACCTTTCGCTCGCCGTAAAAATCGTAGCTTACGAACTTATCGTCCTTCTTGGGCGCTTCGCCGCTTTTAACGCTGATGCGAGGCTTTGCAGTATGATTTTGTTCCACGCTCTGCGATGCGGAATTTACACTCGCGGAATTCTGATCCGCAGAATTTTGCCCTGCAGAATTTGCGGCGGCAGAGCTTGAATCGCCGTCATCTCCGCAGCCGCACAGCAAAAGCGCCGCAGCTAGCGAGCAGAGGCGGAATTTAATAGAGTTTTTCATTGTTTTCCTTCATAGATTGATTTGTAATCCGCCCGCGGGATTATCTCGATGATACGCGCCGGGCAGAGCTCTGCGCACGCACCGCATCCGACGCAAGCGCTGCGGATCTGCGGAGCGAAATGATCATTCGCTTCTATCATCGCAATGGCATCAAGCGGCTGCGGGTAAGGGCACAGCGACGCGCATAGATCACAGACCTTGCCCTCTTTCGCCGCCAGCGCTGAGTTTAGCTCGCGCTCCTGCTCGGTCTTGGCGGGCTTTAGGCGCAGATCGCTAGACTTTAAAGTCTGTCCGCGATACGCCAAACAGGCGTCTAAATTTTTAATCATGGCGATACCCATCGCAACCTTTTTAGGCTCGTTCGTCTCGTGGCTGAGCGCGCCGCTTGGACAGGCGAGCACGCAAGGAAGCGCGCCGCAAAGATAGCAGCCTCGCTCTTTTGCGTCGATAACGGGAGTGCCGATATCAAAAAGATGGGTAATATCCAGCAGATAGATGCTGTGATAGGGGCAGACCTGCACGCATTGACCGCACTTGATACAGCTACTGCGGAAGCCGCGCTCCGCCAGCGCTCCTGGCGGACGCAGATATAAAGAGGCGGAATCCCCGCTAGAATTTTCCGCAGAATTTTGTTTTATGGAATTCGGCGCGGAATTTTGCCCCTCAGAATTTACGGAATTTGACGCGCCGGAATTCTGCGCTTCGCCGCCCGTAAAATTTACGGAATTTGTGGAATTCTCATCCGCAAATAAGTTCGCTGCCCCGAGTACTCCGAGCGCTCCGCCGAGTAGTTTTATCGCTTCGCGTCTATTCTTTATCATTGCTTCATCCTAGGTTTTGGATCTTTTAGCAGTAGCTCAGGCTCTGAAAACGGAGCGAGCTTGGAGATGAAATTTAAAAGCGCGATCCCGCTGGAGCCGTAAAAAAACCGCACACTCGGTTTATGCGCCCAAAGCCTGTCTGCGTAGGCGTATGAGCTGTAGCTAACGTCGCCGTAGCCGTCACCATCGCGATCAAATCCGTCGTAATCGTCGAAGTAGTTGCCACTCCATTCGTTTTGCAAGAGCTTGGATTGTGGGGTATCGTTTAGCACGATCTCCATATTGCCTTTAAATTTATTGTTTTTAAATACGCTTTTTAGCTGCGTGGCGTGGAATTGCACGCCGATGCTGTTGTATTCGATATCGTTGTTTTCAAAAACGTTAAGTGAGCCCGGCTGATAGGGGGATTGATCCAGATAAAATCCGCGTGCGTTGTAGACGACTTTATTGTTGGTGATCGTAAAATTTGAGCTATCCTTCATACCTATGCCTACGCCGTAAGCGCCGTCTGCATTGCGCACGACGTTGCGTCTGGCGATATTATCGCTTGAAAACATAAAAAATAATCCCACGCTATTGCCGTCGTAGTAGTTATCCTCCACGACGTTGTGCCCGGAGTTCATAAAGTGCAGCGAATAGCGACAGCTGTGGCCTTTGTTGCCCGCAACGAGATTGCCGTTTGAGAAGTAAAAAACGGTGTCGCGGACGTTGTGGACGTCGTTATTTAAAATTTTATTGGCATTGGAATACCAAAGCTTGATGCCGTCGCCTTTAAAACTCGTGCGGTAGGTATTGCTTGAAATTTCGTTGCCCTCGATCGTTACGTCGTTTGCCTTGCTTAGCACGACGCCGTAGAGCACGTCTTTGATGAGATTATTTTTTATGATTACGCTGTTTACGTCGCTTACGTTGATGCCCGCATCCTCGCTAAGATGTTCAAAGCCTCCGTTTCGAATTGTTAAATTCTTGATTGTAACATGCGGAGAGCGGACGCGGATGACCGTTCCGTTGCGATCGCCTATGATCACGGCGGAGCGGTCTAGTCCGTCGATAGTAAGGGGTTTATCGATTAAAATATTGCCGTGGTATTCGCCCGCAGCTAGTTCGATAATATCGCCCGCTTTTGCGCTATTGATAGCGTCTTGAAGCTCGCCCGCGCTTAAGCTTAGCGCGAGCGAGAATGCTAGAAGCAAAAGCCTCATCTATGCTCTCGTAGGAATTTTTTCTTAGATAGTAGAGCTAACGCCGATAGCAGCGATAGGGCCAGCATCAACCAAAAGCCAAGAGCCGGATATGAATGGGTAGTAAAATGCGCCACGCTACCGTCGCCAAACGCCGTAGGCATAAAAGGCTTTATTTTAAACGCGCCCCAGTCTTGCAGATTGTGCCCGAACCAATACAGCCAACCCACGTAGCAGCCGATGAAGATAAGCGGTGCAATGATCGGCAGGATCATAAGCAGGGTCTGCCCCTTGCCGTCGTAGTACAAAAACGCAAGCATGCCGATCGTCGCGATTATGAGATAATACGGCGATAGCGAGTGCTCGAGCGTGCCGCCGCGCCAGACGGGATACATGCCGATATAGTGATTTAGGGTATTCATCTCGCCGACATCGCCGCTAAAGCCGTCAACGTGGACGTAGAGCGGAATTCCATCAGGAAAGGCCTCTTTTGGATAGTTCGGCGCTTCGAGTGAAATTTTCCACACCGGTATGCTAGGTACGCCTACTTCAAATTTATGCTCTAGCATCGCGCCTAGATCGTTTTTAACATCACTAGGAATTAGATGATTTTTATACGATGCTTTCGTATAAAAATTCCATATCGGTGCGGAGTATGCGGGCAGCTGCGAGACGCTGCTAACCTGCCCCGATACGATTTTGCCTTGGACTTTGAAAAATCCGAGCGTAGGGATGGTAAAAGCGACCGTCATAATAAGCAGCGCTAAAATCGCGTAAATTTTATATTTTGGCATTTCATCTCCTTTAAATTCTCCCCCTTGCGGGGGAGAGTGGGGTTAGTTAAGACCCGCGTTCTCATCGACCCATTTTAGGTATTCGATGATATCTTTGATCTCTTCATCTTTCATATGCTGATTTGGCATGCGAAGGTTGAAGTAATTTATCATTGCCTTAACGTAGTCGTCTTCGTAGAATTTAGCAGGGTCTTTGATGAAATCGGCTACCCATTTCTCGCCGTTTTCGTGGCGAAGTAGGACGCCTGTTAGATCAGGACCGGAGCTTACTTGACCGATGACGTGGCAGCCGTTGCAGCCTCCGCGTAGGTAAGCCTTTTCGCCGTTAGACGCAGCCTCGCTCATAGGAGTGGAGAGCTCGCGGATCAGGTTATTTTTAGCGCGAAGTCCGACATCCGCGGTTTTTACTAGATACTGCCAAACTTGACCTTCCCAAAGTATCGCGCCGTTCATATCGCCTGCTTTTACCGCGGCGTCTGCCTTGGCTTTGGTTTCAGGAATTTTGCCGTATTGATCCAGCGCGTCATCGACTAAAGCCTTGACCTTAGGATATTTCTCGTAGTTTTTCTCTTTTAAGAATTTAACGACTGATTGAATAACGTCGTCGGTGGCTTTATTCGTAGCTACTACCTTGTCGTATTCGGCTTTTAGAGCTTCAGGGCTAAGAGCTTTTAGCATAGACGCTTTAGCTGAAGTGTATTTTTTATTCGGATCTTTTACGTATAGATATCCAAACATCTCAAGGTGCAGCG
>NZ_CALKTT010000108.1 GCF_937997535.1 uncultured Campylobacter sp. | reverse complement strand
AAAATTTATTCGGCGCGAGCGAGCTGCTTTTGAACGTAGGATTTAAAATTCCGCGCAGCGAAGCGAGCCGCAGTCTGCGCGTGAAATTTTAAAATTTTGTGTCGTGGCGTAAAATTTGACGAGAAATTTTAAAGCTTGGACGCGGCGTCGTGCGGCGCATTAAAATAGAGATAGAAGCAAGGCGCACAATCTGTGCCGCAATTTCGCGCTGTGTATAATGCGCCGCGCAAGCGCTGATATTGCGCTATCTGCGCCGTATGTGAAAACAAAATTTAAACTAAAGAGGATAGAATGGACGATAAACTGATCTTAGGCGGCAAGGAGTTTAGATCGCGCCTGATAATGGGCTCTGGCAAGTTCGATCACGCGATGATCGACGCCTGCGTGCGGCACGCGGGCTGCGAGATCGTCACGCTTGCGCTGCGCCGCGTGAACGAAAGCAAGAGCCGCAATATCTTGGATTTCATCCCTCGCGGCGTCACGCTGCTGCCGAATACTAGCGGCGCGCGAAACGCCGCCGAGGCGCTGCGGATCGCACGGCTAGCGCGTGAGCTGGGCTGCGGCGACTTTGTAAAGATCGAGATCATAGGCGACAGCAAATACCTTCTGCCCGACAACGCCGAGACGATCAAGGCCTGCGAGGCCCTGGCGCGCGAGGATTTCGTGCCGCTTGCCTACATGCACGCCGATCTGTGCGTCGCGCGCGATCTAGTAAGCGCAGGGGCTGCCGCCGTGATGCCTCTGGCCGCGCCGATCGGCTCCAACCGCGGGCTGATGATGCGCGGAATGATCGAAATTTTACTAGACGAAATCGACGTGCCGATCATCGTAGATGCGGGGCTCGGCGCGCCTAGCGAGGCCTGCGAGGCGATGCAGATGGGCTGCGCTGCGGTGATGGTAAATACGGCGATCGCCACGAGTGGGGATCTGGCGCTGATGGCGCGGGCGTTTGCTCTGGGCGTGCAGGCGGGGCGCGATGCCTATCTGGCGGGGCTCGGCGCCGTTTGTAAAACGGCCTGCGCAAGCTCGCCGTTAACGGGATTTTTGAGGTAGCGATTAAAATTTTAAACGCGCTTGGTTGCGCGAGCCGTGTTTTTTTGCGCCGAATTTGCCTCTCTTGGGTTTGTACGGATTATATATCGCGCAAGCTCGACATAGCGGCCGATAGACATGGCGTGGAATTTTAAAATTTCGCACGGCACGGCGCAAATATGAAATTTTAAAATTTGCGCCGCATAAATTTACACGCAAAAACGTGCCGCGTGGAATTTAAATGAAAATTTAAAAGGAAAATTTTAAAGATGATGGGAACCGGCTATCTAGCGGGCATGGAGGATATCGGAAGCGAGATAATGCAGAGCACGCTCGCTCTGCGCGAGGGCTTTTGCGAGGAGGCGAGCGAGGCTGACGTGCAAAAGGCGATCGGCGCGAAAAACAGAAGTCTGCGCGATTTCGCCGCGCTACTAAGCGTGCGTGCGGGCGAGCATTTGGAGCAGATCGCGCAGGTCGCAGCGCGCGAAAAGGCGGCGCATTTCGGTAGCAACGTTGCCGTTTTCACGCCGATTTACATCTCCAATTACTGTGACAATCTCTGTGTTTACTGCGGCTTTAACTGCAAAAACAAAATCGCGCGCGCAAGGCTCGATGAGGCGCAGCTAAAGGCGGAGTTTGAAGCGATCGCGGCGAGCGGATTGGAGGAAATTTTAATCCTCACGGGCGAGAGCGAGAAAAACAGCCCCGTGCGATACATCGGGCGCGCCTGTGAGCTCGCGCGGCAGTATTTTAAGGTAATCGGCGTCGAAATTTATCCGCTAAACTCCGCCGATTACGCCTATTTGCATGCTTGCGGCGTCGATTTCGTCACCGTTTTTCAAGAAACCTACGATCCCGCGCGCTACGCACAGCTGCATCTTGCGGGCAACAAGCGCGTTTTTGCGTATCGCTTCGCAGCCCAAGAGCGCGCGATTAGAGGCGGTATGCGCGGCGTGGGCTTTGCGGCGCTTTTGGGGCTCGGGGACTTCCGCCGCGATGCCTTTGCCACGGGCGTGCACGCGTGGCTGCTTCAGCGCAAGTACCCGCGCGCCGAGATCTCCTTTTCGGTGCCGCGTCTGCGCCCGATCATCAACAACGACAAAATAAATCCGAAGGACGTCGGTGAGCGCGAGCTGCTGCAGGTGATGTGCGCGTATCGGCTGCTGCTGCCAAGTGCGCAGATCACGATCTCCACGCGCGAGAGGGCGGGCTTCCGCGACAACGCGATCAGGATCGCGGCGAGTAAAATTTCGGCGGGCGTGAGCGTGGGTATCGGCGGGCACAGCGAGCAGAGGGGCGACGAGCAGTTCGAGATCAGCGACGCGCGTAGCGTAAGCGAGGTCTGCGAGGCGATCCGCGACGGCGGGCTGCAGCCGCTGATGAGCGAGTATATCTATGTGTGAGGCGCGAAATTTTGCTGCGTGTGCGGATGAAATTTGCGGCGCAGGACGCGAGATTTGTAGTGCCGACCTCGAAGGCGGATTTTGCGCTGCTCGGCGCGGAAATAAAATTTGTAGCGTAAAATACTACGCCGAATTTTACAGCACCGCACGCCGCAATAAAATTTATGGCGCTATGACGGATGATAAAATTTTAGGTACCGCGTTAGCACGCTCAGGAAATTTTGGGCTTCAAAATGCGTGCGTAAATTTAAGACCCAGGAGGACGCGCGCGGATTTAAAATTTAAAGGCAGCACAAATTCCGAACCTACAGGCGGCGTAAATTTTGAATTTAAAAACGGCGTGAGCTTAAGGTTTTTATGCGGCGGCAACGCAAGGTCAATAAAATCTAATGGTTCGGCAGATGCTTTGAACTCTAGCGGCGCGAACAAAATTTTAGCCTCTGTCTGGACGGGCAGAATTTTAAGCTCCGGCATCTCGGCTGTGGATTTAGTTTTCGATGCGGCGGCGAAGAATTTTATCTCTAGCGGTGCTGCGAGAATTTTAAGCTCTAGCGCGGAGATAGGGATTTTGGCTTCAAGCCTGGCGAATGAGATTTTAAACCTTAGCGCTGCGGGCGAAATTTTAAAATCAAACGCTGCGAGTAAAACTTTAAACCTCGGTGCGGTGTCGCGCACGGATATTGAGTTTAAAGGGGCGGGCGGATGCTAGATTTTGAGCTTGCTTCGCGCATTACGATCATCACAAATCGCGCGCTCTGCGGCGGCGAGGCGGCGTTGCTCTCGCGTATGGCGGATTTTGCCGCGGCGGGCGTAGGCGAGATCGTCTTGCGCGAAAAGGATTTAGACGAGGATGCCTACGCGGCGCTGTTTGGTAAAATTTTACGTGCCTGTAAAAGCGGGTTTTGCGCGGATAAGGCTTTTGCAAACGTGATTTTTGCAGATGAAGCTTGCACTGCTAAATTTGGCGAAATCCAAGCTCTTGAGGGCGAATTAGACGCGAGCGCGGCCTACGCGGATAAAATTTTGCTCTGCGAGCGCGATGCAGACGAAGTTTTGCCAAAAAAGCTCCATTTGGGCGGCGGCAAGAGCGAGCTTTGCGTGGATATGGCCCGCAAGCACGGTACCGCTACGGATGAAACACGGCATAAAAATTCCGCTTGTGTTTTAGATGAAATTTCGTCCGAAAATTTTATCGGCGCTGCAAATCGCGTGGATGATAGCGAGCTGGGCGAAATTTCGCTTCGCAGCGCCGTATGCGGAACAAAACTAGCGGCAGAAGGCGTACGGGGCGTAGAAAATGCGGAAAGTATGCAGGGTGCGCAAAGTACAGAAAATGCGAATGATGTGCATAGTGCAAAAAATGCGGGGAGCTCATGGAACGCGCAGTGTATAGAAAACTCGGAAAGTATAGAGGGCGTAGAAAATTCACAGAGCGTGAAAGAGGCGGAAAACTCGCAGAATGCAAGGCGCCAGCCTGCGATCTTTGTGCATAATTTTGCAGATTTTGCGCTGAGCGCGGGAGTGAGAAATTTATGGCTGCCGCTCGGGGTTTTGCGGAGCTTCAGCGCGGCGCGCGGCGCGGAGTTTTTGAGCGCAAATTTCAAAAAACTGGTCGCTTCCTGTCACAGCGAAGCGGAGGCGCGCGAGGCGCTGGAGCTGGGCGCGAGCGCGATCTGCCTGAGCCATATCTTCGCGACCGATTGCAAGGCGGGGCTCGCGCCGAAGGGGCTAAATTTGATCCGCACCGTGCGTAGGTTTTACGACGGCGAAATTTACGCACTGGGCGGCATAACGCCGCGCAATTTCGCCTCGGTCCTACGCGCGGGAGCCGATAGGATCGCCGTTATGAGCTCGGCGATGACGGCGCGGGACGCGAGCGATTTCATAAGAAAATTTAAGAAATGAATCGATCCGAAAATGTGGTCCGTTTCTTTTGCCGTGCTTTGCCGCCATCATTGCGCTGCATGCGGCGCAATGCAAAACACATCTTTTAATAAAATCAAAAACGCGCGAAACGGGCGCGATTTATTGCGATTTAAGCCCGAAGTTATAAAATACGAGCGATTTAAGCTTAAGGATATTTTTTGGATAAAGTGCTGCTTGAGGAATTTAAAAAGCCTCTAAACGAAGGGCGCCAAAACTTAAAGCAAAGGCTGCGAAAAGGCGCTAGCGCCGATATCTTTGACGATGCGGATCTAAGCGATGCAACGGGATCGCAGCTCATTAAATTTAAACGATACAAATTTGAGTAGCAAAAGCTTTAAAAATGCGAATTTTAATCAAACATACCCCAAATTGCAAGCCAATTATCTTTGCGCCGCAAATTTCCGAGATAGAAATTTAAACGACATGAATTTAAACTCAAAAAACGAGGTAAAATTTCAAAATTTAAACCCGGGCGGTATTTCATCGCGAGGTGTTAAAACTCGTGATTACGACAAAGAGCCGTTAGTCATCAAAGATTATATAACGATCGTATATATTATAACTATAGCGGTATTGCTTTGTTTTGCCATGTTTATAAATTTAGTATTTAATATCCCCTACGATAGAAAAGTTGCAAATATTTTACTTACTGTACCTTTAGTTGCCAGAGTCCTTAAGGGTTTTTCGCAGCATTACGGAAGAAAATTTATATTTTTAAACTCAAGCATAAAATGTATAAAATCAGGCGAGCAGCTCGTAATGAAATTTGATGAGATTTTATATTTCAAAAAGACTTTCGCATTTTTTTATGAAAGCGAAACACATAAATATACGGAAACGGAAAGAATCGCAGGAAAAACCTGTCTTACTATATACGTAATCGCTTATATTTATGGCGCGATATTTGATGACTCTATGATAGTCTTTATAATGTTATTTTGCTGTATGGGAGCGGTTGTATTCATTTTTACACCGCAAATGATTTTTCATCTATTTAAGGGCGGCTTATTTTCATGTAGGTTTGTCGATGCTTTAATTATAGACGCGCTTTACAACAAATTTTTTATATTTATATCCACTAATAAAGAATATAACGAGCTTAAAAAATATATGAAATTAAAATTTAATAAAGACCTAGACGCGCCAAATTATCTTTTAAGAGTTAAAAATTTTTAACTCAGGCATTTTTCGAATTTACGAAGTCTCATTCCACGAGCCGCGCGCGGATGTCGCCGAAGAGCAGCACGTCCTTCAAAACGGCGCGATCGGCGTAACCGCGCTCGTTTAGGCTCAGGTGCAGCTCGCCTCGGCTGCTCGAAAATATCGGCTGGTTGATGAAAACTACGTAGATCGCCGCAGCCTGCTTATCCGCGCCATGCTCGCCCGGTTTCGCGCTTGCCGCTGTGCCGGAGCCCGCATCCGCATCGCTAGGCGGCGCGACGCCGAGCTCGCTCGCGATATTTGCGGCGGCGCTTCCGCGCGGCCTTTCGATGTCGATCCTTCCGTCAGCGCCTTTTGCGCCCGCGGCTCGGACGAAAAATTTATCGCCCGAGTGTGGGATTTTAGAGAAATTGAAAAACAAACTCAGCAGGTCGTTCGTCGCAAAATAGGGCAAAATTTCATCGCTTACGAGCTGTAGCTCGCCGCCCGTGCCCTTGAACTTTTGAAATTTTATCGTTTTGCGCGCGTAGTCGAAGGCGTAGGTTTTGCGCTCGTTTTTCGTCGTTTTGCCCTTTTTGCGCGAGACCTCGTGGACGTAGAGATCGGGCATCAAAAGCCCCGCCACAATGCGCCCCTTTGAGCGGAAGCTCTCGCGCCTTTGCCCGCTTAGGCTACCCGCGACGCCCTGCGCAACGGCATCCATGACGATCTCGTAGCGATCGCCCTGCCGCACGAGCTGCGTATTTGCGCTGCCGACCGCGCCGAAAACGCCGAACGAAATCTCATATTTCGCGCTGATCGTCTCGCCCAAAAGCGCGCTCGCGCACAAAATCAAAATAGCAAAAAATTTCATCCTTACCGTCCTTTCGCTTTGCGGCGCCCCATCTACGATGCCCGTAAATTTATGCTCTTTGCGCCGCTTTATCGCATTGTGCTCGCAAAGCTCGCGCGAGAATCTGCGTCGCGTCTGTAAAATTTAAGCCTAAAAGCAAAACTCGCGCCGCCTATTTCATTTTCTCCATAGCGTGATTATTAAATATCAGCTGCCGCTCCTTACCGTCGTGAAAGGCCGCGCCGTGCGTGCCCGCCTAGAGATGCTGACTGCAGCCTCTTTTATATTTACGACGCATATACGGCTCGGCGCGCGCTTGCCAGAAATCGGAGCGATTTTATATTTCGTGCAGGCCGCTTCATCGCAAAGCGCGCCTGTGAATAAATCAAAATTTCATATTGCGGCTATGTTTGTACTTTGCACTAGCCGCTACGTCGCGCCTATAAAATTTACGCTCTTTGCGCCGCACATAAAACTCGCGCTTAAAATTTACGCCGTTCGTTGCGCTTGCTAGCTTGTACTTCCGCGAGGCGCCGTTTCGTGCCGCAAATACAGCCGCGTCGGTCGTTAGCAAATCCGTTTAAATTTATAAACGGCGCGGGTCAAATTTGTAATTTTAATCCTTCCAAAGCCACCATTTCAGCTTGGCTTTGTCGGGACGAGGCGTATTTGCGTAGTAGCAAACCATGCGGTAAACATAGAGAATGCACCTGTCGCTGCCACGCCCGAGCGCCTTTGTGCGCTCATACATCTCATCTGGATCCGCGCCCTTTAATGAAGCGATATCCTAGTAGCCCAGCGCCAGCAGATCAGCCTCGGTCGCCTCGCCGACATATGGGATTTTCTTAAAATCGCTTGCGCCTTTACTCAAATTTTACTCCAATCTTTATTTAGATTTCGCTCGACTCGCCATTTGGATAAAATTTTAAAACCCCTTGAGAGTGCAGAATTTCAAAATTTCACTCGTGTGAGGCAAATTTTAAAATTTTATCCACGCGGTGCGAAAAATTTTTAAAATTTTATCTTGCCGCCGGGTCGCCGCTGCGCTTATGCGCGCCGCTTTTTAGTGCTAAAGCGCCCGCCGCCGCGCTCATTGTCGGAAATTTTATCCGCAAGCTAGCAGGGAGCTTGGGCGCGGCAAAGTTTAAACGTTTTAAATCCCCAACAGAGTAAATTTACGCTTCCACTTTGCGCCAAATGCAAAAATTTGATGCGTTTGTTTCAAACTCCAACGGGTAAATTTGAACCGGTTGTAGTCGAAAGCGCTATACTTTACCGCGAGTTTCAAATTCCAACAGAGCAAATTTTACATGCTAACCATACGGCGGCTATCGACAAAGCTCCTACGTTTCAAAAACCCCAACGGATTTTGTAAAAAGATGACGACGACGCTTCGACGTCGTCCGAGCCGCCTTTGTGCGGTAATTTAATTAAAATTTCTTGCTCGCTAAAACCATGCTTAAAATTATTTTGCGTCAAATTTTACGCAGGCTCGGGTGCTAAATTTGACCCAAAATCCGCTCGCAAATTTCGCACGGGTTTTGTACCTGATAGATCGGGCGACCGACTACGATAAAATCAGCCCCTGCCTCGCGCGCTACGCTCAGATCCGCCACCCGCTTTTGATCCCCCACGCTCTCACCAAATGGCCGCACGCCAGGGCAGAGCGTGATAAAATTTGCGCTCGTTGCGTCCTTTATCAGGCGGCTCTCGTAAGCAGAGCAGACCATGCCGTCAAGCCCCGCTTCGTAGCTCATCACGCTAAATTTGCGCACGGCGTCGCTTAAATTTTGCTCGTAAACCGCGCTAAATTCTGCCTGATCAAAGCTCGTTAGCGCAGAGACTGCAAGTACCAGCGGACGCGAAGCTAGCCTATCTAGTCGCTCCATCACCGTCGCCATTGCGCGCTTGCCGCTGCTTGCGTGCACATTTATCATATCTACGCCAAGCTTAGCGATCTCCTCGGCGGCATCTGCCATCGTGTTTGGGATATCGTAAAGCTTTAGATCAAGGAAAATTTTAAAATTTCCAATCTTTTTTAGCTCCTCCACAAAGCCCGCCCCGTCGCGCAAATAGGCTCGCAAGCCCACTTTTAGCCAAATTTTATCCGCAAAGTCCGCAAGTCCCTCCGCTAGCTGCAAACACTGCTGCTTCGAGCCCAGATCAAGCGCAACGCAGAGCTTCACCGTTTATCCTTGCTGCGTACCGCGCCTTTGCTGCCCGCAGGTCTTTTCGAGAGCGCGCCTTTGCTGCCCGCAGGTCTTTTTGAGATGGCGCCTCTGCCGCCAGCAGATTTTTTCGGCGCGATAGAGCTTTTGCGCCCAGCGCTACTTTTAGGCGCAGTATTTTTACTCGCAGCGCTATTTTTCGGTACCGTGTTTTTGCCGAATTTGAAATTTCTATCAGCGCCCTCTTTTTTCGGCGCGGCGTCTTTGCTTTGTTCGCCTGCCTTAAAATTTTTACCTCGCTCGCCAGCTTTGAAATTTTTGCCCGTTTTCTCCGTCTTAAATTTATCTCCGGTCTTGAAATTTCTCTCCGTTTTAAATTTTTTGCTCGCGGTGGA
Organism: uncultured Campylobacter sp.; assembly: GCF_937997535.1. Classification (GTDB taxonomy): domain Bacteria; phylum Campylobacterota; class Campylobacteria; order Campylobacterales; family Campylobacteraceae; genus Campylobacter_B. Next base: position 12,897 of record NZ_CALKTT010000108.1, on the reverse strand, counting down.
TTCGGATTTTTTTGCGGACGCGCTGCGAGTTTTCAAATTAGCGGGCTTTTTAGACGGTCTGCTTCTTCTCGCCGTAGAATTTTTCGGCGTGCCGCTCCTCTTTGTCTTAGTAAAATTTTTTGTCTCGCCGTCCGCGCCTGCGGGGATGAAATTTTTCGCCGTATCGTCGCTGTCCGAAACAGCGGAATTTTTCGCCGCAGCGGGCTTGAAATTTTCGCTTGTCGCCGTGGATAGCTCGGAATTTACGCCTGCCGCCGTATTCGGCTTGGAAATTTTATCCGCCGCGATATTTACGGGGCTATCTTTTAGCGCATCCAGCACGCCGTTAATAAATCTTGGCGAGATGCCAAGCTCCTTGGCGGAGTTGATCGCTTCGTTGATGACGATGCCCGCGTCGGTGTCCGTAAAGCGCAGCTCATACGCCCCGAGCCGCAGTATCGAGCGCTCCAGAGCCGAAATTTCGGCGAGCTTGAATTCCTTTAAATTTTCATCTATCAGCGCATCGACTGCGGCGAGATTTTCGCTAGCGCCGCGCAGAAGCGCCAGCGTCCAGTTGCGCTGCTCGTTGCGAATGCGCTTTTCTTCCAGATACTCGTCCGCAAAGTCCTCGCCGCCGCCGTTCATATCCCGGGAGTAAAGCAGTGAGATCGCAGCGAGCCTGGCTTGGTGTCTGGTGGCCATTTTACGCCTTTATGTTGCGAAATAGACTTAGAAGCTCGATCGCGCCGCTCATCGCCTCAAAGCCCTTGTTGCCGGCCTTTGAGCCTGCTCGCTCGATCGCTTGCTCGATATTATCGGTAGTTAGTACGCCGAAAGTCACGGGCGCGCCGTATTTTAGCATAGTGTTTGCGATACCCTTGCTTACCTCGGCGCTTACGTAGTCAAAATGCGGAGTAGAGCCGCGGATCACCGCGCCTAGGCAGACGACGGCGTCGTAGAGCTTGGAGCTTAGCGCCTTTTCAAGCGCGAGCGGGATCTCAAAAGCGCCCGGCACCAGCATCAGGCTTAAATTTTCCTCCTTGCCGCCGTGGCGCAAAAACGCATCGTGCGCCCCCTCGACTAGGCGATCGGTGATGATGTGGTTGAAGCGGGCGTTGATGATTAGAATTTTTTCGCTGCCCTTAAGAGCAAGCGAGCCTTCGATGATTTTCATGGTTTTCCTTTGCGTTAAATTTAGCGCTAAGCTTAGCTAAATTCGCCAAAATTCTAAATTAATTTCAGCATCACGGCGCTTGAAATTATGAGAAATAAGAGGGGTGCTTTGCGCGCAGAAATTTTCTCGCGGTGGATGAATACGCCCAGCATCACGGCGCCGATCGTGCCGAGCCCCGTGTATAGGACGTATGCGAGCGCAACGCTAATGTATTTAAAGGCAAGCTAAACATAAAAAGCTCTCAACCGCGCAGATGACGGTAAGTAGCCGCTCGTGCGCACTAGCAGCGCGTTTGAGCCCTACGCCCGGTCGCACTCAAAAGCTCCGATGAGGACAGAAGTAAAGCCTTTGGTGTTCATAAACCGCCTAAATTTTAAATTTGAAACGCGATTATAGTAGGAGTGAGCTTAGATTGAAATTCGTCTTAAAATTAATCCTAAATAATAAATTTTATTATTCGTTTAGAAATTTTAGGCTATAATCGCTTCAAAATTCATTTCAAGGAGAGAAAGATGTTTAAACTTAGAGAGTTGCCGTTCGATGCGGCGCACAACGGGGTCGTAAGCAAGCAAACCTGTGATTATCACCACGGCAAGCACCACGCGACCTATGTGGCAAATTTAAATAAACTTACCGAATCGGGCGAGTTTGCAGGCAAGGGGCTTTACGAGATCGTAACGGCTGCTAGCGGCGGGCTTTTTAATAATGCCGCGCAGGTTTACAACCACGATTTTTACTGGGATTGCATCGCAAAGCCTAGCGAGCCGTCTGCGGAGCTAAAATCGGCGCTGGCGGAAAATTTCGCAGATTTTAAAAGCGAGTTTTTGGCTGCTGCTACGGCGCATTTTGGCTCGGGCTGGGTGTGGCTCGCTTATGATCCGAAATCGGGCAAGCTTTGCATCAAAGCGACCCAAAATGCCGCTACGCCGGTGACCGAAGGGCTCGTGCCGCTTCTAGTCGTGGACGTTTGGGAGCACGCGTATTACATCGACGAGTACAATGCGCGCCCGAAATATCTGGAGAAATTCTATGCAGGCATCAACTGGGAGTTTGTCTCAAGCGCCTACGAATGGGCTAAAAAAGAGGGTCTCGGCTCTGTGAAATTTTACATCGACGAGCTTCACGGCAGAGATTAAATTTTAAAATTTAAACGGATGCGGCGCGGCGATGCTACACAATGCCAAAACCGCCTAAACGCGCCGCCGGTTCGCTACGGACGATAATTGCCGCGTCGTTTAGCGTACGCGGTCGATCGCTTAAAATTTTAATTCAAAGCTAGCGGCTAAATTTCGGGATTTTTCTTGGAATTTAGCCGAAGCAATATTTCTTTTCAATTTAATAAAATTCTATCAAAGCTCGGACGCTAAATTTAATCAAAATTTTAGCCCAAAATCATCCACAGCCCGATCGCGCACATCAGCACCGAGCAGAAAATTTCGAGGTATTTCAGGTGGGTTTTCAGCAGATTTTTTAGCACCGCTCCGCCCAGCGCGTAGATGCTAAGGCAGATGCTTTCGCTTACGCACAGCGTAGCGACGAGGGCGAAGGTGCGCGTGCCGAAAAGGTTGTCCGCATCCAAAAACGGCGGAAAGAGCGCGGTAAAAAATATCCACGCCTTGGGGTTTGAGACCGCGACTACGAGCCCTTGCAGGAAGATATTTTCGCTGCGCTTCTGTTTTTGCAGCTTAAAATTTCCGCGCGCCAAAAAGGTCGCGACACCCAGATAGAAAATATACGCGCCGCCTAAAATTTTAATCGCGCTAAGCGCCGCAGAGTGCGCAAGCAAAATACCCGCGACGCCGAATATGCACGCAAGCGCCACGGTCGCGACACCCAGCACCTGCGCCAGCAGCGCAGGCAGCGCTCTAAGATAGCCGCGCGCGATGCCGAGATTTAGCGCGTAAGTCATGTTGATGCCCGGCATCAGCGATATCGGAAAGATCGTAAGAAAAAACAGAAGCATTGCAAACCCCTAAATTGCGGCTAAATTTTAAAATTTATCGCGCCCTTGTCGCGGAAATTTTAAAGTGCGGCGGCAAATGAAATTTTAAAATTTAGCCGCGTACTTTTGCGCTTGTGATCACGCTTGCACGGCGCGTGTAGATAAAATTTAAAATTCCGCCGCCCGCTTCGCTATACGCGCCCAGGCTTTTTATGGGGCGGGAAGGGGCCTCGGTTGCGAGGTCGCACTTCTCGCAGAGACGGCGCTGCTCGCCCCAAACCCCACCTAACCCCCGACGACGCTTTACAAGGGGCAGGCTACGCCTGCGCTAAATTTATATTATAGCTGCAGCGCACTACACCGCGTAAAAACTCACGCCGCAGCGTATGTAACACAGCGAATGAAAATTTAAAATTCCGCCGCACCGCCGCGGGCAAATTTAAAATTTAAAACTCTCGCGGCTTTAAATTTAGCCGAAAATCCCGTATCCGAAGATCACCGCGATGATAAGCGGCAGGATAAATTTTACGTACAAAAACCAAACTCTCGCGAGCCTTGCGCTCAGATCGCCTTCGTTGGTGAGCTCGTAGATCGCGTCCTTTTTCAGCACCCAGCCCACGTAGATGCAGCACAGCAGCGCCGTTAGCACGAAAAATACGTTCGCGCTTACGAAGTCGAAGGCGTCAAAAACCGAGCGCCCTAGAATTTTGACGTCCGCAAGCACGCTGCTTGAGAGTATGCAGGGTAGGTTGCCGAGCACGAAGACGCCGCCGAGCGTTAAATTTACCGCCTTTAGTGTTGAAAAGCCAAAGCGCTCCTCGACGAAATTTATGATGACCTGATAGATCGTGATCGACGTCGTAAGCGCGGCGATGAGCAAAATCGAGAGAAATACCACCGCGACAGCGTTGCCGAAGGGCATGTGCGAAAACGCGATCGGCAGGCTCTTAAAAACTAACGACGAGCCGCTGCTCGGCTCAAGCCCCGCGCTAAAGAGCGACGGAAAGATCATAAAGCCCGCAAGCACGGCGATGAGGGTGTTTACGACTGCGGTGATGGTGGCTGTTTGCATCAGCTTCTCGTCTTTGTTGAGGAAGCTAGACAGCGTGATCATCACGCCGAATCCGAGCGAGAGCGCGAAAAAGACCTGACCCAAAACGTCGATCAAAAGCTTGGGCGTAATCTTGGCAAAATCGACGCTGAGATAAAATTTCACGCCTTCCTTTGCGCCTTCTAGCGTTAAATTTGTAAGAATTACGGCGATGAAGCACAAAAATAGCGCGGGCATTAGAAATTTTACGAATTTTTCGATCCCTTCGATGATGCCGTTTTTCAAAATATACCAGTTGATCGCTATGAAAACGAGCGTGTAAGCTCCGACGCCGAGCGGGCTATTTTCGATATGCTCTGCGTAGAATTTTTGCGTAAATGCGGGGTCTGTGATCCGCGCGGAGAGGTCGAAGTTGCCGCTTACGATGTTTACGATATAGGTTAGCACCCAGCCGCCGAGGACCATATAATAGGCTAAAATTCCAAACGCGCCGATTACGCCCATGATGCCTACGATTTTCCATGCGGGCTTTATGCGCGAGCCGTCCTTTTTAGGCGCCGTGAAGGCATCGACGCAGTTTCTTAGCGCGCGGCGTCCGATGACGTTTTCTACCAAGATCATCGGGATTCCAAGCACGATCATCGCGATGCAAAATATGAGCACGTAGGCGCCGCCACCATTTTCGCCGACTAAATACGGAAACCTCCACGTGCAGCCAAAGCCGATCGTGGCGCCTGCAACGGTTAAAATATATGTGAGCTTGCTGCTCCAGGTCTGTCTCGGCACGCTCCCTCCTTAAAATTGCTCTTTTTTGAGCTTGTCGAGGAAGTCCTCGATATTGTATTTGGCGCGGTAAGTCTCGCTGATGAGATGGACTATGATGTCGCCGAGATCGACGACGCTCCACTCATCGCCGCTTTCGATAGCCAAAAACTCCTCCCCAAGCGGCTTGAGCACGCTTTTTAGCTCCTCGATGAGCGAGGCGGCGTGGCGGGCGGTCAGCATAGTGGCGATAACTACGAATTTCGCGATGTATTCGCGCCCCTCCATATCGATGATCTGGACGTCTTCGGCTTTCTTTTCGTTTAAAATTTCGGCGATCTTTTCTGCCCTTTGCTTTGGATCTTGCATATCTTTCCTTTTATAAAATTTTATGACCTCTGCTGCGATCTTGGGCGGGATTTCGCCTTTGAAATCTCGCCTAAAACCGCTTGAGCTCGCATCTACGGCAATCTCGATCCGCTTTAGGCTCGCCCACTGCCGCGGGATCTCGTAGCCGGGCCTCGTAAGCACTACAAACTCCACTAATTTCTGCAGCTCGCTAAAATCGCGCCATTTATGAAGCTCGGCTAGGTTGTCGGCACCCACGACGATGTAGAGCTTTGGGGTTGTATTTGAGCCGTTTGCATCGCTTGCGTCATCCATGTCATCCATGTCATTTATGTCATTTACGCTAGCCACGAAATTTGCGTCACCTGTATCAACCATGCAATTCGCATTACCGCTTGAAATTTCGCTTGCGTTTGAAATTTTACTCATGACAGCGCTCGGAATTTTGCTTGCAACGGCATTTGAAATTTTGCCTGTGACGGCGTTTGAAATTTCATTTCGGGCAGCGCCTGGAATTTTAACGGCGTCTGAAATTTCGTTCCGGGCGGCGTTCTGAATTTTGCTCGCGCTTGAAATTTTATCTCCTACGGAGTTTGAAATTTCGCTCATGACGGCGCCGGGCGCTCTGCTTGAGGCGGAACTTGAAATTTTATCCGCGCTTCGGGTCTCGCTTGCCGCGGCTGCCGTCTCCGCCGCGATTTTGCCGTTTCCGCCATGTTTTTCGAGCAGAAATTTCACGCTTTGTATCGTGGGTACCGGCACGCTTTGCGAAATTTCATAATCGCTCACCTCCACGTGCGGGGTGTCGCTCCATAGCGCGCGGCACCATCTAAGCCGTAGCCGCGGCGGCGCCGAAAAGCTCTTTTTAAACGGGTTTAGAAACGACGGCATTATGACCAGCAAATCGGGCTTTAGGCTTGATAAAATTGCCTTTACCGCGGCGTCGTGTCCTGCGTGCGGCGGATCGAAACTGCCGCCGAAAAGTGCGATTTTCACGCGCTTACTCCGCACCGTTTCGCGCCGTAAAATTTCTCGCTCTTCGCCGTAAATTCCGCGGCATAAAATTTTGCGCGGCGCGATCTTGCTTTATGAAATTTCACGTCGCAAAATCTCGTTTCGCCAAATTTTATTTCAAAAAATCCCGCGTTTTGCGGCGCGGCGCAAAGGCTAGGACTGCGTCGCAGCCCTTTTGCGGCGATAAATTTAAAAAGCGCGCCGCCGCGGAATTTTACCCCGCCAAATTTCACTTCGCCAAATTTCATTTTAAGCTCTGAATTTGGCGTCTGGAGCTTTATCTCGTGAAATTTCGTGCCGTATAATTCTGCAGCGCGAGTTAAAAAATCCGTCTCGCGCAATCTAGCTTTATAAAATTTAACGCCGCGTGCCCTAAATTTTGATTTGCAGAATTCCATGCCGCGAAAGTTCGCTCCTAAAAATTCTGTTCCGCAGGTCGCAAATTTTACGCCATGAAATTTCTCGTCGCGAAATTTAAAACCTCCAAGTGCGGCATCGTGCGCCTTAGGCTCTGCGCCGTAAGGATAAAATTTAACGTCATGTTCCTTAAATTTCGACTCGCAAAATCCAGCGGCTGCGAAGCGGGCGTTAGAATTTGGGTTTTTCCAAAGCTTTCGCACGGGCCGCCTACATATATTTTTCTAAAACGCGCGGGATTTCGATGCTACCGTCCTTGCGCTGGTAGTTTTCCATCACCGCGATCAGCGTGCGACCGACCGCGAGCGAGGAGCCGTTTAGCGTGTGAACGAGGCTATTTTTCTTGCCGTCTTTGAAGCGGATCTTGGCTCTGCGCGCCTGAAAATCGCGACAGTTGCTGATTGAGCTGATCTCTCGGTATTGGTTCTGCCCCGGCAGCCAAACCTCCAAATCCACGGTCTTTGCGGCGCTAAAGCCAAGATCGCCGCTGCAAAGCAGCATGTGTCTGTGCGGAAGGCCAAGGCTAGCTAGCAGATCGCTCGCGCATGAAATCATCTCTTCAAGCATCTTTGCGCTATCCTCTGGGCGCGTGATGGCGACGAGCTCAACCTTTTCGAACTGATGCTGGCGGATCATGCCGCGCGTATCGCGCCCCGCTGAGCCCGCTTCCTTGCGAAAGCAGTGGCTGTAGCTGGTGAGCTTGATCGGCAGCTCCTCGCTGCGTAAAATTTCATCGTTAAAGAGATTTGTCGCCGTAACCTCGCTCGTAGGGATGAGGTAGAGGTTTTGCTCCTCGTCGTCAACGCGGTAGAGGTCGTCTTTAAATTTAGGCAGCTGGCCCGTGCCGTAGAGGATCTGATCGCGCACCAAAAACGGCATATTTACGAGCTCGAAGCCGCGCGAGTTATTAAATTCGATCATGTAATTGATGAGAGCCATATTCAGCTTTGCGCCCAGCCCGCGGATCGCGGTGAAGCGGCTGCCGCCGAGCTTGACGCCGCGCTCGAAATCAAGCCATCCCAGCGCCTCGCCGAGCTCAAAGTGCTGCTTGGGCGCGAAGTCGAACGTGCGCGGATCAAGCACCTTTTTGATACAGACGTTTTCGTTCTCGTCCGCGCCGATCGGCACGTCGTCGTCGATGATATTCGGCACGCACGCGGCGATCGCTTCTAAGCTTTGCTCACGCTCATTTACGAGCTCGCTTAGGCCTTGGATCTTTTGCTTGTTTTCCTCAAGCTGCGATTTTAGCGCGCCTACGTCCTTGCCTTCACGCGCGGCGAGACCGAGCTCCTTACTCTTTGTATTTTGTACGGCTTGAAGGTTCTCTAGCTCCGTCTTTTTAGATTTTAGCTCGTTGTAGGCATCTAGTAGCGTTTGCAGGGTTTGCGACGGGACTTTTTTGGCGATAAGTTTTTTATTAAATTCGTCGAAATTCGTCTCGATAAGTTTTAAATTTATCATTTTCTGCCTCTTTTTGGTAATTTAAATTGCGACATTTTAACTAAAGTTTGCTTTAAATACTCAAAATAAACCCACATTTAAGCAATACGGATGAAAAAAAGTGATACAATTCCGTAATATTTTATTATGAAAGGTATTACATGAAGGCAAAATTTGCTTTTTTAGGAATTTTCGCGGCGAGCCTTGCGTTCGCGCATTTTGGCATTCTTACGACGGATAAAAATGTCGTAGAGGATCAAAAAGATGCTACTTTAAAGCTAAATTTGGAATTCTCCCATCCGTTTTTACAGGAGTCTATGAATCTACAAAAGCCCGCAGAATTCGGCGTTTTTATTGATGGTGAGAAAAAATCGCTCCTAGGTAGCCTAAAAGAGCAGAAAAAGGGCGTAAATTCCTATTTCGCGGCGGAATTTAAAGCTGACAAGCCATCGCTTTTGGCGTTTTATTTCGATCCGAAACCCTATGCCGAGCCGGCTGAGCGCAAGATGATCCGCCATATCACCAAAACCTACGTCGATGCTTACGGCGCGGGCGAAGGCTGGGATAAGCCGCTCGGGCTAGAGGCGGAGATCGTGCCGCTAGTACGGCCTTATGCGCTGTATGCGGGCGAGATATTTAGCGGAGTTTTTTTACTGCACGGAAGGCCCGTTCCGGGCGCGGATGTGGAGATCGAGCTATATAACGATAAGGGTTACAAAGCCCCTAGCGAGGCGCATGTCACGCAGGTCGTTAAAACCAACGGCGCGGGCGAGTTTAGCTTCGTGATGCCGGTTGCCGGCTGGTGGGGCTTTGCGGCTCTTAGCGAGGAGGAAGCCGCCAAAGGAAGCGAGCAGCCCGTAAATGAGCTGGGAGCCGTGCTTTGGATCAAGGCAGACGAGCTGAAAAAATAGCGGAGCGGCTCGGTGAGATCTCTTTTTTCGGGCGAAATTTGCGCCGCCGCGGATAAATTTAAATTTACGCTTTGGCGGGGCTTTAAAATTTTATTTTTGCGCGTTTTACTTTTGGGCGTAGAATTTTCAGCGAATTCTGCGGCTAAAATTTTACGGGGCAGAATTTTGTCGTTTCGCACCTGCGCGCAGTCTGCGTCTCGGGGTTTGGTTAAAACTTTACGGAGCAAAATTTCGCCGAGTAAAATTTTAAGTAACGTAGCTCTGCTGCGTAAAATTTTGCTTGGTAGAAATCCGCTCTTAGTAGCTTCAAGCCGTAGAATTTCACATCCGTGGATTTATGAGCGTAAAATACCCGCGTGCAAAATTTCGTTTTTTGGAATTTTTAAAACCCCGACTTTTAAAATTTCGCAAGCTCTGTTTTACTGCGCGAGCGTCGCACCAAGATCGCTCGGAGCCTCAAATTTTGCGTCGCGAAATCCATTTGCCGCTCCTGCAAATGTAGCAAACGAAAATTTTTGCGCCGTGCGAGCCGTAAAATTTATCAAATTTACCGGTTCCGCAAGCGGTTTCGAGACCGCTCCGAGTCTTGCGCTGACAGCCGCCGCAGATAGGACGCAAGCCGCGAGTTTTACAGCCGCAAATTTTGCCGCGATTAAAGCCGTAAAAACAAGACCTGTAGCAATCAAGGCAATTATCGCAAAGGTCGAAAAGCTATTAAATTTAACCACTTCGCGTGTTTTTGCGCATCTAAAAAATGGGAGCGATTTAAAGGAGGCGAGCCATGCACATTAGCGAAGGAGTTTTGAGCGCGCCCGTGCTGCTCGCAGGCTGGGCGGTTACGGCGCCTGCGGTAGCGGCGATTTTATGGCGCGTAAGGCAGTCTGAAATCCCTAGGATCGCATGTTTTAGCGCGCTGTTTTTCGTCGCCTCTTTCGTGCACCTGCCTGTGGGCGTCAGCTCCATGCACCTGATGCTAAGCGGGCTCGTGGGCGCGTTTTTGGGCTCGCGCGCGATCTTGGCGATTTTTGTCGCGCTATTTTTACAAGGGGTATTTTTCGGCTTCGGAGGGCTTAGCGTGCTCGGTGTAAATACCGCAGTCATCGGCTTTCCGGCGGTTTTGGGCGGGCTCTTTGCCGCCGCCGCAAAAGCGCAAGAGCTAAAAGTGCGCATGCAAAAAATTTATCTATTTTTGGCGGGTTTCGTGCCGATCGTCTGCTCGATGCTGCTTCTTGATCTCGTGCTTTTCATCAGCGGGCGGGAGTTTTTTGCTATCGCGACGCTCATCTCGCTTGAAGGCGCAATCTTAGCTGTTTTGGAAGGGATCATCACTCTTTTTGCGCTTAGCTTTATTACGAAATTTTACGGCGGACAGAGGCGATGAGAGCACTATTTTTCTTAACGGTTTTGAGCTCCTTCGCATTTTCGCATGCGCTTCATCTTTTTGCGACTCAAGAGGGCGATAAGGTGGAGATTTATAGCTATTTTTATAAAAATTCTCCCTGCATGGAGTGCGAAGTTTTAATCAGTGTGGACGGGCGCGAAATTTTGCGCACTAGGACCGATAAAGAGGGACTTGCGAGCATACGAATACCCGCTAAAAATTTTACTATTCAAATTTACGGAGGTGCAGGGCATGGTGCGCAGATGGAATTTAGCGCCGAGGACTTTACGCCGCAGGATTCCGGTGATCCTGAAAATTCCACGCCGCAAAATTCTGACGTTTCTGAAAATCCTGTGCCGCAAAATTTGAACGCCGCTAAAAATTCCGCGTCCGAAGGCAGCGCGTCCGAAAATATCGCGCCGAAAGCTAGTACGCCTGAAAATAAAATTTCAAGCACTTCCGAGCCTTTGGAAAATTCCGCCTCGCAAAGTATCTTGCCAAAAGAAAGCCCTAAGAGTGATATTAGGAGCCTGGCGTTTCAAAGCCAGTCTGCCGAGGCGCCTAAAATCGCGCTTTGTTTGGCCTTGATTTTCGGCTTTTTTGGCTTAATGTGGCTAGCGAAAAGAGCGCGCAAATGAGCCCTGCCGTATCACTGCTCGCGTTTTTCATCTTCAGCTTTGGCGTCGGACTTAGCGGGCAGCTTTACGCGGCGTTTTTTGCCCCGCCGCTACTTCTTTTTACGCTTAAAATTTCGATTGCGCGCGCGGTCTGCACAAGGCTTGCGGTATTAAATATCTTTGCGATTTTAAGCGCATTAAGCCCCGCCATAGTCGGTAACTACGAGCTTGCAGGCGTGATATTTTTGCGCGCGAATTTGATAATGGCATTTGCGATTTTGCTATTTTACGGCAAGGACGAATATTTTTTCGCACGCGGATTTTACGGGCTCGGGCTCGGCGAAACGCTAAGCGCTTTGGTGTATTGCTGCGGGCGATTCGTAAATTTTTTACGCTCGGATCTAGCGAGACTGCAAGCACTTTTGCGGATGCGCGGATTTGTAGGGACGAGCGGAATTTTTACCTATAAAATTTATGCAAATTTAGTTGGGATTTTAGTGATTTCGGCGCTTGAGCAAGCAAGAAATTTAAGCTTGGTGATGAGTGCGCGAGGGTTTTGCGGTAGGCTATTTTACGAACGTCGCGAGGGTTTGAGCGTCTCGGAGATCTCGTTTTTGGCGTTCGTGCTGGCGTGCGTATCTGTTAAAATCGGAGCTATCTTATGAGCTGCTCGCTTAAGGCGCTGGGTTTAAGCGCTAAAAACGGCGAGCGAGAAATTTTTCGCGGCGTAAATTTGAGTGTAGGGCATAAGGAAAAAGTAGCGATCTTGGGCGCGAACGGGCAGGGCAAGACGAGCCTGCTTCAAATTTTAGGCGGCCTAAGGCAATGGGGCGAGGGTGAGATCGAGCTTTTCGGTGAGAAGCTTGAGTGCGCGGAGGATTTTGTAAAATTTCGCCACGAGATCGGGTTTTTATTTCAAAACAGCGACGATCAATTTTTGTGCGCGGGCGTGTTTGAGGATGTCGCATTTAGCCTGCGTGCGCAAAATGAGCGGCTAAAACGAGCACAAAATGCGGAGCAAAGGCGTGGAATTTTTTCTAAATTTTTTAGCCGTAAGGCGCAAATTTTAAGGCAGGGCAGCGAAAACGACCATCTAAAAAAGCTTGAAATTTTAAGCGAAGAGCAGATCGAGCGCAAGGCGCTAGAGACGCTGCGACGCTTGGGAATCGAACATCTGCGCGAGCGAGTGCCCTTTCATCTAAGCGGTGGCGAGAAAAAGCTAGTGGCGCTTGCGGGCGCGCTGGTGTGCGAGCCTAGGATACTGCTACTGGACGAGCCTACGACGGCGCTTGATGAGGCGATGCAGGAGCGTGTGGCGGGGATTTTGGCGGGGCTTGACGTAAGCGAGATCATCGTCTCGCACGATAAAAGCTTCATCGATAAAATCGCAGATAAAATCTATTATTTGAAATCAGATGGGCTGTATGAAAGTCCATGATAAAATCATAGATAAATTTATCGTTTAAAATCAAGAGGCTTGTATAAGTCCATAATGGCGACCCTTGCGGGATTTGAACCACGCGTTTTCGCACTGAGAATGCAACGTCCTGAGCCACTAGACGAAAAGGTCAAGAAGCCGCATTATAGCGACAAAAACAAAATTTTAGATAAAATACTAAATGTGGTGTCTTAATATGACGATAAGTTTTTTTAGAATTTTAAAGAACGACACATTGTTTATCGGGCTACGTTATTTAGATTAAAATTTAAAGGTGCGATGGATGTAATTTTAATTTTAGTCAATCGCACTTATTTTTGAGATAAATTTAGGACGTAAGATTTTATAATCTATCTGAATTTATATACAAGGTGAAGCCTAGCCTATCTTTTCCATCGCCTTGTTTTTAAACGCTACGGGATT
>NZ_CALKTT010000107.1 GCF_937997535.1 uncultured Campylobacter sp. | reverse complement strand
TACTTCCTACTATATATTTATGAGCGCATAGGCGAATATAAACATATCGTAAAATCTAAGATTATTAAAAATTTCTTAAGGAGGAGAGAATGGCGTTTGTTACAGAGCGTATTTCAAAAGAGGATATCGAGAAATACGACTTACTAAAACCGAGCAATGAGATATGCGAAAAATATTATCAGGGCGAGCTTGATTGGGCAAACTTAAATTCAAGAGACTGGTGCATAGATAGAGAAAGAGGCATTTGGCTTTTTCCTGTGCGCGTGATCACTATCGGAGATCCTAGAGATATGGAATTTAGCGGTGAATATATATGGCTTTTGCATTATAGAGGTAAAGATATAGAGATCGATTTAAGAGATATAAACAACGAAAATACTGGTAAAAAAGATACAGATAATCCATTTAGAATAATATATGAACTAGAATCTATAAGAAGCGATATCGGGAATATACCAAAGCAAGAGATTGTAGATATTTTAAAAGAGATTTTAAATGAGTTTAAAGGAGGAGAGGTTATAACAAGCTCTGTCCCTAAAGAAAATATTCAAGTAACTTTCGTATCAAAAATTTAAAGTAAAGGATGAAATATGGGTTATACGGTAGAACAAGCAAATGCTGAACTAAGAAAAATAGTAGAGGGCAAGTTGCCTGCAACAAAGGCTGAACTAACAAGAATAATAGAAAATTTAAGCGTGGAGACTAGCGGCCAAAAGACGGTTTTATATTCTGGAATGGATAGAGAAACAGTAAGTAATCTTGCCAAGGACTCGAAACTAAGAATGCTTAATAACACAGAAGCGTATAAATTTGTGAGTAACTTGGAAAGTAATAAAGATTTTATAGGAGCTTGGAAAAAAATTACCGGAGAAACTAAGCCAAATTTTAATGACTATAACTCCCCTGTCGGTAAATTTATCGGCGGCGAAGACCCGGTTGATGGTAAGCCTAGAAAAATGGGTGCTTGGGATATAATCTCTAAAAATTTTGTAAAAACTACCAAAGGCGGAGAAATAGTAGCTTTAGTGGGAAACAATGCCAGCACTGGTAGGGTATTTTATCAAACCGAACTTCCCGAGCTTCTCAAAAATGAAAATATCACTAAAATCAACGGTATGGATAAAGCGGAATTAGTTTCTAAGCTAAATTCTTGTGCTACCGATAGAGAAAAACTGAATTATATCATCAGTGATCAAAACGCCGTAGCAAAAATAGCAGGCAAAGAAATATCCGAACTAACGCAAGATGATTTCGATAAAGCACGCAAAAACACAAATTTCGAGGCGATATTCAAAGAAAATAAAAATACGCTAGTTAAAAATTATATCAATGGCATAGTCACAAATGATAAAATTCCATATTCAGAAAAAGTCAAAGAGCTAACTAAGGCTTTTGGTCGCGATAAGCTACCGTTCATCACGAAAGAGCTAAATAGACTAGGGATTATGGGCGGACTAATAGGCTTTGATATGACTATGCAAAGAGCAGATCAAGCACTTAGTGCAGGAAATAGAGAAGAAGCAAGAAGTATCCTCAAAGAATACATGCTAGAAGAAACCGGAGCGAATATAGGCGGCTATATGTTTGCCTCGCTGATTATGCCTAATAAGGGTATGGGCAAAACTAAAGCAATAGCTTTGGTTACACTATTCGGCGCGATAGGCTCATATCTAGGAAGCGACTATCTCCTAAATCTTTATAAGAATAGAGATTCGTTGTCATATTTTTTAAATCTATATGATCCGAATTGGGTAGGAAGAGATCCGTGGCTGCTTGAAGTAATTAAGGAGCTAACGGCTCCTTATGTGGATAAGCTGGATGAATATATGACGAACGCTTCGGATACTCTTATAGATTTTACGATCGCGGCTGTCAATAAAATGAATGAAGAATTATCTAACAAACTTCAAAACACTAAGAAGTTTTATATCGGACTTGCCGTTTCTATCTTGGAATTTTTCATCGTCGACCCTCTCGCCCTTG
>NZ_CALKTT010000106.1 GCF_937997535.1 uncultured Campylobacter sp. | reverse complement strand
TGAAAAAGCCGTAAAAAAGGGCTTTTAAAAAAATCAAAAAACTAAAAATAGGGGGGAAATTTGGTGGGTGGTGTCCCCGACAGGATTCGAACCTGTGGCCTCAAAATTAGGAATTTTGCGCTCTATCCTACTGAGCTACGAGGACAAAAATCGGCAATTTAATCGCCGATAATATTCATAACGTCGTCTAGTTTTTTGTGAAGATCTTTGTCATTGATGGGCTTTGTCATAAAGTCATAAGCACCTTTATTTAAAGCCTCTCGTTTAGCGGTCTCGTCCGTAGTAAGGACGATGACGGGGATATGCGCTATGCTTTCTCTAGCGTGAAGATTATCTAAAAATTCCAGCCCATTCATCACAGGCATTACGATATCTAATAAAATCAAATCAACGGGCTGAACTTCGAGTACGGCAAGGGCGTCCAAGCCGTTTTTGGCTTGGAGTATGGTTTGGAATTTGCCGTATTTTTTTAGCATAACTTCAAGTAGCTTCAAATTTATAGCGTCGTCATCAACCGTTAAAACTTTCAAATCTCTCATTTAAGACCTCATCCTTATATATATTTTTGTGCGAGTTTCTCAAGACCCGACTTGGTGATATTGTAACTAGCGACTTCGCTAAATAGTGGATTTTCATCGTTGTCGTTAGAAAACAGAACTAGCTTGGTCGCAGACGCTTTTCGGCGCAAGCTCTCTAACGCCGCTAAGTCTAGCCCTGCTAGCTTTTTATCAATCAAAACAAGCTTATAGCTGCCCGTAGCCACCATAGAAATAAGCTGGTCGAAATTGCCCGCAATTTCTACGTCTTTATACTGGTGTTTTAATATGCTGGCAAAAATTTTACTTTCCATAATGTTTGCCTTACATATAAGTATATCTTTTGTCGGCACGCGCGCACCCTTAGCTTTCACTACGTCATCGGAAACTATGCTTTTTTTAGGAACTAGCTTCATTATCGTCTTTGGCACTTTGACAATTTTAATGACCGTCTTAGGCACCTGGCGTTTGACAAGCTTTTTAACTAGCTTCTTTGTAGTTCCACCGGCAGGCGCTGCATCAGATCGTTTATCGCCGATAAAATTATCTAACATTTGAGCTAAGATATCTTTTTTGATTGGCTTGGTGCAGTATTCGTCAAGCCCTGCTGCCATGAATTTCTCTCTATCGCCCTTTAGTGCATTGGCAGTAACAGCCACGATCGGGATGTGGCGGAGATTATTCTCGTGCTCGTATTGTTTGATCTGTTTTGTAGATTCGATACCGTCCATAACAGGCATCGAAATATCCATAAATATGAGATCATAGTCGTTATTGGCTTTTCTGGCTTCCAGCGCCAAAAGTCCGTTTTCGACTATCGTCAAATTCATATTAAAGCTATTTAACGTATGCTTCATAAGCTTTTGATTGATCTCATTATCCTCCGCAATAAGGATTTTGGCGTTATATTTTCTATTGACCAAAGGTACATTTTCATCGGCAGGATTTCGCTCTACCGGCACTTCAACCTCTTCTTCGACTTCGACATCCTCTTCGACCATAATGGTTTCTTCCTGTTGCTCGTCTTCGTATACGGTAACGGGCACCTCGACCATCTCCTCTTCCTCAGGCTGCGGGATAACTACCGGTTCGACTTTTACGCTAACAGGCTCGATCTCGGGCTCTTCGACATGGTCGTTTTGAGTAGCAGGCTCCACCTTCGGAATATCTACAGGCTCCAGCTCAATACTCTGCTCTTTAGCAGGAATATTTTGAGCTGCCGGTTCTACTGCCGGCATTACCAGTTCAGACTCAATATTTGAAGGCTTCTGTTTAACCTCTTCAAGTTTTGGCTCTATAGGTTTTAGTTCAGGCTCAATTGCTACCGGCTCTGGCTCAACTGCGATAGATTCTGGTTCAATTATCTTTTCAGCTCTACTTTCAGGTTCTGAAAGTTTAACATTTGAAATTTCATCTTCATGAGCAGAAACACTTGAAGTATCAGGCTTCGAAGCTTTAGCGATAGGAATTTCAGGCTCGGTTTTAATGGCTACAGGAATTTCTTCTTCTACGCTTGGAATTTCAACCTTTTTGGCAGGCTCTTGCGCTTTGACGCTCGGTTTGATATCCGAAAGATCAATATCTATATCAGGAATTTCAATCTCAGCCTTAGGCGTCTCAACCTTAGCTTTTGGAATTTCTACTTTCGCAGGCTCAGCCTTTACTTCTTCTTCCTCTTTTTTAATCTTAGGAAGCTCTATTTCGATATCGGAAAGATCGATGCTAGGAGTTTCGGCTTTAGGAGCCTGGGTCTGCGTTGCATGTGTTTTGAGCCCCACAAAATCATCAGGAATTTCCAAAGATATAGGCTCATCAATATCGGTCTGGGCATCCTTTGTGCTTGAAGACTCTACCTTTGGCTTTTCTGCGCGTGGAATTACTATTTCCGGAGTATCAATATCGATCTTTGGTGATTCAGGCTCTATCTTTTCAATCTTAATATCACTCATAGGCTCGATATCTATAGGCTTAATGACCGGTTCTTCTGCTTTAGGAGCTTCTTTTTTGAGCTCTTGAGCAATACTAGGCTTACTAACAGCCTCCTCTTTATGCGTAGAATGAACTTCTGTATCATGCGTACGCCTTCTGCTTTGCAAGATAGCGCGTAGCTCGTCTGCCGACGAAGTAGTAGCATGTCGTAATTCATCAAGCTTATTGATGATAGGTCTTTCTTTTACTACCGGCTCTTCCATAATCATTTCATCAGCGACGATAGGCTTTTCTACCTCAGCATCCAGCTTAATCTCATGCGTCTGTGGAGCAAAATCCGATCTGCTTAGAGCAATTCCGGATTTTGAAATTTTATCTAGCGTCTTAACGAATTTAGTTAAGTTAAAAGGCTCTGTAAGGGTAAAAATTTTGGAATTTGAAATACTAATACTTTGAAGCTCTTTTGGCTTAAGAGTTAAGATCGTAGGCATACTCAATATATCGCTAACCTCGCCGTAATTCTTAAATCTAGTGATAAGAGCGTCATATTTGTTATTATTTTGCGCTGAGCGGAACTGCGCATTCGTATTAAATATCGAAATTTTACCGCCTAGCTTGCTGATATAATTTTTAACGATATCATTATACATCGTATCGGCGCTATCGGCTAAAAGCGCAAAATTTAACCCTTTGATACTTTCAAATACTGCGTCCGCATCGGTCTTTTGCGTCTCTTTAAAAGCAAGGGTGAAGTAAAATCTAGTACCCTTTCCTACGGTAGATTTGACCTGAAGCTTGCCGCCCATCATCGCTACGTATTTAGACGAAATCGTAAGTCCAAGACCCGTTCCACCATATTTGCGTGTGATCGTAGAGTCAGCTTGAGAGAAGGCGTTAAATACATTTGCGAGCTTATCTTCAGAAATTCCAATGCCGGTATCTTCTACGCTAAACGTTACGATCGCCTCTCCCGGAGCTTTGCTAGGCTCCCTTAAAATTTCAACTACGATAGTGCCGTGCTCAGGCGTAAATTTGACAGCATTTGACATGAGGTTGATAAGAACCTCTTTGATCTTCGTGATGTCTCCGTATAGGTGGTGCACGAGTGTAGGATCGATGTAAAGCAAGATGTCGATATTCTTTTCGGTAGCCTTGGCGACGTAAATTTCAACCGCGCTTTCGAAATCTTGGATAGGATTAAATAATATATCCTCAAGCTCGACCTTATTGCTCTCGATCTTAGAGACATCCAAAATGTTATTAATGATCGTTAGAAGGTTTTCGGACGATTTTTCGATGGTATCAACGTAATCGCGCTTCTCCTCATCCAAATCGGTATTTTTAAGAAGCTCCGTAAAGCCAATGATGCCGTTAAGCGGCGTTCTGATCTCGTGCGACATATTGGCCAAAAAGATCGATTTTGCCTTATTGGCATCCTCCGCAGCACCCTTTTGATACGCAATCAGATCGAGCGCGTCCTCGATAAGCGAATACGCTTTGTTAACACCCTCACTAGTCCTAACGTCGATGTGTTCGTGCTGATTCGTCAAATCGCCGATTCGGCTAAGCACGTTGCCGAGGTCGGTAACGTTCTGTCTTAAACGTCTTGTAATACCCAAGGCAAAAACGACCAAAATAGCCGCTAAAACCCATATGCCAAGAGCGATAAATAGGTTTCTTAGTCTTTGCGCTAGATAAGTATCGGCATGTGCCGCAAGCTCAGCATTGATCTTTTCAGAAATTTCGCTTAACTTTTTATATTTAAGTGTAGTAGAGGCAAACCACTCTTGAAAAGGCACGCTATAGTGTCCCTCGTCCGCTTCTTGCTGCAATGTGGCTGAAATTTTAGCAGTTTCTCTTAATGCATTTTGAAATTCCTCTCCGTCTAGAATTTTTAAAATTGCAGCTCTAGCATCAGATTCCGGCAAGAAGTAGTAATTAGGGAGCGAACTAGATAGGTTGAAGCTAGCCCAAGTCCTTAGCTGCGCCTGATTCATCGCCTTGCTACCAATAATGTATTCGATAATATAGTCACGCTCCGATGCGGTGGCATCCATCGCCTCATAAGTATTAAGCAACGAAACCGTCCAAACGGTAATATTTGAGCTTACAAGACCCTCTCTTAGCACTCGTTGGATTGTTTTTACATCATCATCGAATTTTTGAAAATATGAGCTGAAAAGCTCACCGAAGCTTTTGCTTTGAGCATCGACATCCCTTCTTACCTGCGGAAGTTTGTCTAATAAACCGTCTATATCGGTCTCGGCAGCCAAAAGCTCGTCATTACCGGTGCCGTAAGCGAAAATATCAAAAATAGTCTTTTTTACGACATTTTCACTGATATTTTTGCTTTCTTTATACTTTGCAAGCGCATCGTCGGTTTTTTTGCGTTGACCCGATAGAAGGGTTCCCATACCGGGGTTTCCCTCGCTACCCAAAAACGCCGAAGTGATACCGCGCTCTTTATCTACCTGCTCTACTAACGCCGCGAGATTGCTATTTTTAGCAATCTGCTGCTGCAAAATTCCCACTCTGGCGTAATCCTGCAAAGAGATAAACAAGAAATATGATGCAAACGCGAAAATCAAAAGTAACGGGATACCGCTAACAAGTCTCAAAGCACTTGTAGTATTTAAATTCATACAAAATCCTTCAAAGCGCAGCTTACGCGACGTTAAATTTTATTCAACCGGAGAAACGAAGTCGCTTCCGTCACGCTAGGCGGAGACGATTTAGCCGTCCTGCAAAGTTAATGGGTGATTTTACTAAACAAATCTTTAAATATAGCTTTTTGCGTTAGGTTTTCGTTAATGATTGTTTAAAATTTTTTCCGCGGTTTGGATATTCGTAAGCGATCTGATCTCATCGAAGCTCGCCGCATAAATGCTCTCAAAATCGCCGTAAAAGTCCAAAAGCTTCTTCAGGCTTCCTTTGCTAACGCCCAAGCTTAGCAGCTTTGAGCTTTGTAGATCGAGCTTGCGTTTGCTCTTTTGGTGAAACGAGATCGCAAAACGGTGCGCTTCATCGCGCAGACGCTGAAAAAACTGTAATTTTTTATCGTCCGTAGGCAGCGAAAAAATTCCGCCTTTCGTGTAAATTTTATCTTTCGCAGCTCCCTTTGCGCGGTGGGCTTTGGCGTCGATCTTTTCTTTAGAAATGGCGATTATATCGATGTTTGCTCCGACGCTGCAGATTATTTCCTCCGCCAAGTTTAGCAGAGCCGTTCCGCCGTCGATGAGCCACAGATCGGGTGCTGCGAGCTCGTCAAATTTAAGCGCGCGGCTAGTTAGGTACTCGCGCATCTGATCGTAGTCGTTATTTGAGCTAAGGTGCTTGTGGCGGTAGTTTTGCTTGTTAAACTCGCCGTCTTGAAAGCTTATCATAGCTCCCACGGGCGCGGCGCCGAACATATGCGAATTATCGAAAACTTCGATATTTACCGGCAAATTCGTAAGATCAAAATAATCCTTCAGCTCCTGCAAAAATGCGTAATCGTGCGTTTTTAGATGCTTTTTGATATTGATCTCGCAGTTTTGGTATGCAATCTCGCAAATTTTACGCTTCTCACCGATTTTCGGCGCGTAAATTTTAAAAGCTCTTTCGTGCCGCTTGGATAAAATTTCGCATACCAGATCCGCATCGTCAAACTCGTCGCAGACGTAAATTTTAGCGCACGCCACGGGAGCTGCGGCAGGAAAGGCGCTTAAGATCATCTGCTTGTAGGCGTTTGCGATATCATCGGCGCTCGGGGCTTTGCAGTTAATTATATGAGAGCTTGAGGCTGAAATTTTACCCTCGCGTATGCTAAAATGCACGGCGCAGACGAGCCCGTCGCGTGCGGCAATCGCAAAGACCTCGAAATCATCGAGCTTTGCCAGATCGACCTCGACCTTTACGTTCATCTGCTTTAAAATTTCAATCTTATCGCGAATCTGCGCGGCTTCCTCGAAATTTTCGCTCTGCGCAAGCCGCGCCATCCGCTCCAAAAGCTGCGGCACCATCTTTTGCGGATTTTTTAGGGCGGCAAGCGCGCTTTGTACGATACGCGCGTAATCCTGCTTTGAAATTTTATCCTCGCACGGAGCGGCGCAACGCCCGATCTGGTGGAACAAACAGGCCTTTTTGCCCTTGACGCAATTTTTCTTCTGCACGAGCGGAAACTGCATGTAAAGCGTCTGTAAAATTTCCTTCGCGCCGTGAAAATAGGGACCGAAGTATCTGATGTTTCTGCCCTTTATGATCTTTCGCGTGATCTCAAAGCGCGGAAAGTCGTCGTCTAAATTTACATATATATAAGGATAGGTCTTATCGTCGCGCAGCAGGATGTTGTACTTGGGCTTAAGCTGCTTGATGAAGGAATTTTCTAGTATCAGCGCGTCGCTCTCGCTGGGCGTTACGATGTATTCTAAATGCGTCGCCTCGCTTATCATCTTTGCGATGCGCGCGCTTAAGCGCGGACTCGGTGCGAGAGCGGGCGTGAAAGAGAAGTAGCTTTTGACGCGATTTTTTAAAATTTTAGCCTTGCCGACGTATAGCAGCTTGCCCGCGGCGTCAAAGTACTGATACACGCCGGGGCTAGCAGGCAAGCTCTTAATCTCCTCTATTAGCAAGGATTAGCCCTCTTATCTCTTCAAAAATTTTATAAATTTGCGGATCTTGGATTTTGTTTTTAAACTCCCCTTTTGCACGCTCTGAAGATAAAATTTCGCTGCTTCGGCGCAAATGAGCTTTATAAATTTGCGCCCTTCTTCTGCTCATCACTCTATCTGCTACGAAAAATTTTATCTCTCGCACGCCGCAAAGCTCCGCCGTCTCTCTAGCGGCTACGAATCGCTTTAATACGTCTTTTATTAAATTTATATTACTATCGCGTTTTAGTTCGCAAAGCCCAGCCGGGTGTTTCGCGGCTATCATCAAAATGCCATCTTTGACGTAGATGAAAGCGATCAGCCTTTGCCAACTAAGCGGCAAAATCGCTAAAAACTCGCCTCTTTCTCGCATCTTGGCATATAAAGGATTTTTTCTGATATGAGCGATTATTTCTCTTGCATTTTCCATAGACGGATTTTAGCATTTTTTATCTTAGTTTTGCTTAGCGGCTGCGGATACAAAGCACCGCCATTTTACTCGGACGCAGATGAGCAAACCGTGAATGCAAAGGCATCCGCCGCGGATGGCAACAAAACAAACGACACGAAAGGTGGCGTTAGAATTTTACGCGATAAATAGCCTACTTTTAGCTTTACTTTGTTATACTTTTAAAAATTTTTACAAAGGAATTTCATGCAAACGGCAGACATTTTAGTGCTGGACTTCGGCTCCCAATACACCCAGCTGATCGCTAGGCGCTTGCGCGAACAAGGCGTTTACACCGAGCTGATCGCATACGACGCACCGATCGATAAGATAAAAGCAAAAAACCCTAAAGGTCTTATTTTAAGTGGCGGACCCGCTAGCGTTTACGCCAAGGATGCGTATTTTTGCGACGATAGAATTTTTGAGCTTGGAATTCCAATTTTAGGTATCTGCTACGGCATGCAGCTCATCGCGCATAAATTTGGCGCTAGCGTCGTACCTGCGGGTAAAAAAGAGTATGGCAAGGCTTCTTTGAAACTGCTTCGCGCTAGCAGGCTATTTGGCGGCGTGGAGGATAACTCTACTGTCTGGATGAGCCACTCGGACAAGGTCGAGAGCCTGCCGGAGGGCTTTGAGGTGATGGCAAGCTCGGATGAGAGTGAATGGTGCGTATTCGGCGACGAAATCCGTAAAATTTACGCGCTGCAATTTCACCCCGAAGTCTGCCACAGCGAGTTTGGAGATAGAATTTTAAAAAATTTTGCTAAAGAGATCTGTGGAATAACCAGCACTTGGAATATGGGTAGCTTCGCCAAAGAGCAGATGATCAAAATAAAAGAGCGCGTAGGCAGCGCCAAAGTGCTTTGCGCAGTAAGCGGCGGCGTGGATAGCTCGGTCGTAGCGGCGCTTTTAGCACATGCGGTGCCGCAGAGCCTGATAGCGGTTTTCGTCGATAACGGACTACTCCGCACTGGCGAGCGCAAGGCGGTAGAGGAGATGTTTAGGCTCAAACTCGGCGTGAGCTTAGACGTGATCGATGCTAGCGAGCTGTTTTTAAGCAGGCTAAAAGGGGTGGTCGATCCCGAGCAAAAACGCAAAATCATCGGCGCGACCTTTATCGAGGTTTTCAGCAAAGAGGCGGCAAAATACAAAAACGTAAAATTTTTAGCCCAAGGTACGCTCTATACCGACATCATCGAAAGCTCGGTCGCAGGCTCAAGCAAAACGATCAAAAGTCATCACAACGTAGGCGGCCTGCCTAAGGATATGAAATTTGAACTGATCGAGCCTCTGCGCGAAATTTTTAAAGACGAAGTGCGCCAGCTGGGACTTGAGCTAGGTCTTTCGCGCGAAGTAGTTTTCCGCCATCCATTCCCGGGTCCGGGTCTTGCGATCCGCATAATGGGCGAGGTAAATACACCGAGTCTCGAACTGCTGCGCAAAGCCGACGTGATCCTACGCGACGAGCTAAAATCAAGCGGCTGGTACAACAAAACGTGGCAGGCGTTTTGCGTGCTGCTAAACGTGCACTCCGTGGGAGTCATGGGCGATAACCGCACCTACGAAAACGCCGTGTGCATACGCGTAGTGGACGCTAGCGACGGTATGACAGCTAGCTTCTCGCGCTTGCCGTACGATCTGCTAGAAAACGTCTCTCGCCGCATAATAAACGAAGTAGACGGCATCAACCGCGTAGTTTACGACATCTCTAGCAAACCGCCTGCAACGATAGAGTGGGAGTGAGAATATTTTAATTATTTTTATAGGGGTTGACGAACTTTGGAAAATATAAAAATTGCTGAAAAATTTAATGAAAATAATAGTATAACAATATTTAATGGGGATTGTATTAAATTACTTAAGAATATACCAGATGAATTTTGCGATTTAATTATAACTTCCCCCCCATATTGTATGAATAAAGCGTATGAGAATTTGCACGACGATATTGAAACTTTTAAAAAACAACAGTCATCTATATTTGGTGACATTTATCGTGTATTAAAAAAAGGAGGAAGTCTATGTTGGCAAACCGGTTATCATATTAGCAAATCAGAGGTTATTCCTTTGGATTATTATGTTTATCAGATATTTAGTGAAAATAACCGTAGTTTAGAATATCCGCTCCTACTAAGAAATAGATTAATTTGGACTTTTGGACATGGGCTAAATAGTTCAAAACGTTTTAGTGGAAGACATGAAACAATACTATGGTTTACAAAAGGCAAAGAATATAATTTTAATTTAGACAATATACGTATACCACAAAAATACCCAGGCAAACGTTCATATAAAGGAGAGAATAAAGGGGAATTTAGCGGTAACCCTTTGGGTAAGAACCCATCGGATGTGTGGGATATACCAAATGTTAAGGCCAACCATATAGAAAAAACAAAGCATCCATGCCAATTCCCAATTGCTATTCCACAAAGGTTAATTAAAGCATTGACACCCATCAATGGAATAGTTTTGGATCCGTTTATGGGTTCTGGAACATCAGGTGTAGCATCCATACTAGAGCAGAGGTGCTTTGTGGGGGCAGAGATACAAAAAGAATACTTTAATATTGCCAAAACGCGTATTCAGGAAGCTATTGATGGGGTTATAAAAGTCAGAAAGGATGTACCGGTTATGGAGCCTGACTTAAATAGTTCGGTTGCGATGTTGCCAGAAGAATTCCGTAAAATTAGAGAAGGACAAGCATAAATGTCTAAAAGTATTAGAAAATCAAAAAAATCTCCGGAAGAAATAAAAAAGGCAAGATTATCTAGAAATTTTAGAAATGGTATAAAGAATACTTTTATTATGGCGGGTTTTAAATATTTAAACACTCAAAATAAACACTTTAAAATAGGGCATAGAACCGTAGAATTAGATTTTATATTTATTTATGAGAATATAATTTTGATTTGTGAGGATACTGTAACAAAAACAGACAATATTAAAGATCATGTTAGAAAAAAGCATGAAGGATTTGTAGAAATAAATAAAAATTTAACAAACTTTTACCAATGGTTATATGATAATTTTCAAGATTCATTTATTAAACAATATTCATTAGATAGATATAAAATCAAGTTTTTATATTTTTCCCAAGAAAAACTTGATTTTAGCGATGATGATTATAAATTATACCCATTGATAAAATTCGTTGACCATAATGCTTTAATGTATTTATCTAAAATGTCAAAATGTATAAAAAAGTCGGCCAGGTATGAAATTTTTAGGTTCTTGGGGCTAAATGATGATGATATAGGTATTATTACTGCAGAAAGTAGTCCGAAAGAGATAAAAACTACGATAATTACTCCTAAATCTTTTACTGGCATTAAAGATAATGTAAGAATAGTGTCTTTCATGATATCTGCAGAAACATTAATAAAAAACTCTTATGTCTTAAGAAAAGATAACTGGGAAGATTCTTCTTTGCTTTATCAACGTCTAATTCAGGATAAAAGAATTAACAGTATAAGAAAATTTTTAGTAACAAATAAAGAAGCTTTTTATAATAATATTATTGTAGCTTTGCCTGAAGATATTTCTTTCAAAAAAGATAATATACCTATTAATATTGATGAAATCAATAAGCATGACGTATGCACTATGCTTATCCCAAATTGTATGAATAGTATATGTATTATTGATGGACAACATCGTATTTATGCTCATTATGAAGGTTTAGAAACAGATAGTGATGAGCCTAAAATATCACAGTTAAGAAAAGAGTTACACTTATTAGTTACGGGTCTTATTTTTCCAAAAGGTATGTCGGATACTAAAAAAATAAAGATACAGAGTGAAATATTTTTAGATATTAATTCCAATGCTAAACCGGTATCTCAAGATGTATTATTACATATTCAAATGGTTAAAGATCCTATTTCAGATTTTGGTTTATCTAGGTCAATCATTGATCTCCTAAATAAAAAGAGTATTTTTCTAAATAAATTTGAAATGTCATTATTGGATGAAAACAAAATTAAAATTGCATCAATAATCAAATTTGCGTTGCGTTATTTAATAACTTTAGATCCCAAAGATGGTAGAAAAAATCTATTCTTTCACTGGGATGGCGATAAAGAGGCACTAAAAAAAATGGATGATGCATCCTTGAATAAATATAAGGAATTTTGCGTAGAAAAAATTTCAATATATTTTAAGGCAATAAAGAAGCATTTCAAGAGCGAATGGCATGATCCTCAATCTAAGATATTATCTGTAATATCTATAAATGGGTTTATTATGAGTTATCTTGCACTTATTGATAAATATGGAATTAAAGATTTTGAATTTTATGATAAACTTTTAAGTAAGTTAGATTTCGATTTTTCAAAAGATAATTTTCCATATACATCAAGTCAATATGCAAAATTCTCTAGAGAAATTATAAAAAAATTAGAAATTGAATAGCAATATGAAATAAAGCAAAAAAAATGGAGCAAATTTCTGTTATCCTGGCACACCCTTACGAAAAAAGCCTAAACGCAGCAATCGCGAATGCAGCGGTAGAAAAGCTGCAAAATAGCGGCTACGAAGTTAAATTTCACGATCTATATAAGGAGAAATTTAACCCAATCCTTAGCGGCGCTGAGCTCGTGAGCGACGAAAGCGACGACGAGCTGTTAAAAGCGCATCAAAAAGATATCGCAAACGCCCACGGCATCGTGATTGTACATCCAAATTGGTGGGGCGAGCCGCCCGCCATCCTTAAGGGCTGGATCGACCGCGTGCTAAGGCAGAGAGTAGCCTACGATTTTGCGCCAGGTGATAACGGTGGCGGGCTTCCGATAGGGCTTTTAAAGGCTGAAGCCGCCCTGGTTTTCAACACATCCAACACCCCTGAGGCAAGAGAAAACGAGATATTCGGCGATCCGCTGGAAAGAATTTGGAAAAGCTGCATTTTTGATTTTTGCGGCGTGAAAACCTTTGAGCGGCTGATGTTTAGAGTGGTCGCAGATAGCGACGAAGCTGAGCGAAAGGTCTGGTTGGAGCAGGTAGCGCAGACGCTGGATAGGTACTTTCCGAAGCAGATTAATTTGCTTTAAATTTGAAAATTCGCTGCTAGCAAAATCCGCGCGGCGTAGAATTTTGATTGCCTATTTTAAACAAATGTGCGCAAAAATTTTGTACGTGTATTCGGTGCAAAATTTATTAATTTAGGAGGCAATTATGCTTAGATTAATCGCTGTGATAGCGATTTTAGCGGCTCTCATATACTTCGCGATGGGAGGCGGCGGCAAAAAGACGATCAAAGATTACAAAAATTTCAGCCGTGAGGAGCTGGAGACTTTATGCCTCGAAAAGAACGACAAGATCGCCTGCCAGCGTATCGCCGTGGACTATATCAAAGAAAATAAACCGAAAAAATGATCTAAATTTGCGAGGCTAATTTTGTGGTTTCGCTAAAACAGCGCGCGGTTAAATTTCTTTCTAGCCCGGTCCAAACGCTGCGCGGATAAATTTGCCTGCAAAGCACGGCTGAAATGCCAATTAAATCGGTACCGAGCGCCGCGCAAATAGCGTAAATTTAAAAGCAATAATTCAAGTATTAGCATGCGCGCTGAAAAACCGCTAGCCAAAATTAAAAGCGATAAATCGCGCTGTGTTCTTTGCGCACAAACAAAAGGAGCGACGGATGAAAATTTTATGGCAAAGCAGGCTTCAAAACAGGCTTCGAGATATCGGCGAAAATATCCTGATAAAGGGCGATCGCGCATTTTACGTAGGCGATAACGACGAACAAAAGCAGATGAAGCTTAGAAAATTCTCGCTCGCAAGCGGCGAGCAGCTAGCCGGCGCGCTGCTAGCCGTGGGCGGGCTTTTGGGCGTGTATTTCGGCACCTCTCAAGCTCACCACGCAAGGCGCGAAACGCAGAAAAAATGGCTGCTCGTCCTTTATGTCGTGCTATTTGCGCTGGCGCTAAAAAAGGTGCTACAGTAGCGCCCGCTGTAGTAGCGCCGCAGCGATTGCCGCGCTATAGTTTTGCCTTGCCTCGGTTTTGCTACAAGCGCGGT
>NZ_CALKTT010000105.1 GCF_937997535.1 uncultured Campylobacter sp. | reverse complement strand
GGAAAGAGTAAAATTCTAACCGAAAAAGACCTTAAGAAATTTTGCCAAGACGGCAAGGTTAGCAAAAAGGATTTAAGATGATGAAATTATTCGACATTACCGAAAAATATGGTAAGGCGACCTATGCTTATCCGTTTGAGCCATACATCGTGCCCGAGAATTTTCGCGGGCAGCCTGAATACACCTACGAGCTTTGCATAGGCTGTGCTGCATGCGGTATCGCCTGCCCATCCAATGCGATTGAGCTTAAGATGAACGAAGCCCAAACTAAACTAATTTGGGAATTTGACTGCGGACGCTGCATATTTTGCGGTCGCTGCGACGAGGTATGCCCTACGGGAGCGGTAAGGCTAGGCAATAGCTTTGAGCTAGCGGTAAAATTTGATAAAAGCGCGCTTATCCAACACGGCGAGCTTGAGATGGAGAAATGCAGCTGCTGCGGCAAGCCGATGACCCCAAAAAGGCTCATCAATTACACGCTAGAAAAGCTAAGTACTGCAAATTTGCTCCCAGGCAGATTAGAAGAAGCTAAAAAATATCTCTATATCTGTCCTGAATGCAAAAAAGCTCAAGCGGTCGAGAGAATGACCAAAGGTATAGAGGAGGCAATAAAATGAGTTTGTATCAAGTCCCCGAAAATATTAAAAACGCAAACGATCTAACCGCAAAATTGGAGCTTTTGAAAAATATCAAACGAAGCTTCAGCGTTTATCGTATCGACTGCGGAAGTTGCAATGGCTGTGAAATCGAAATTTTTGCTTCTATCACGCCGATGTGGGATCCGGAGCGCTTCGGATTTAAACTTGTAGCTAACCCTCGCCACGCAGATATCTTAGTCTGCACCGGTCCGGTTACTCGACAGATGTATTATCCGCTGCTCCGCGCTTATGAGGCTGCGCCTGATCCAAAGATCGTAGTAGCTCTGGGAGCCTGCGGAAGCACTGGAGGAATTTTTCATGACGCATATAGCGTATGGAGCGGCATCGATAAGATTGTACCGGTAGATGTTTATATCCCCGGTTGCCCTCCGCATCCTGCTAGCATCATCTATGGTCTTGGCATGGCGCTTGGCATCATCGATCAAAAGCTTCAAAAGAAGAGCTACGAGCAAGATAGCACTCTTCCGCCACCGGTTAAGAGTTCAGTTATCGGCGATATTTTATTCGAGCGCGATCTGCAAGCTGAAGCTAAGAGGCTGATGAGCTATATTTTCGGAAGAGTTTTATTTGCAAAATATATGGATGCGATCAAAACCTCATCTGACGTTCACGATCCAAAAGCTTCTCGCGAGGCTCTACTTAACGCTATCCACACCGAAGAGGATCCTAGATACGCGGAGTGCATGGCACTATTGCACAATGACGTATATCTAAAATATGCCCGCGCTACGGAGGAATTTAAGATCGATCCGCAAAAAGAGGTCTGGAGCAAACGATGATTGAGGTTTTTAAGCTTACAAAGCGGCATATGGACGAAAACGAAAATTTACCCAAAGAACTAAAGGATATCAAGGTTTTTTCCACCTGCGTCGGTCACGGCGTAGGTACGATAGATTTTAGCGAAAAGGTACTTGAGATAGACGATGAAGAATTTAAACGCATCATCGAGAACTCGGGCGACTACGTTAAATTTAAGATCGGTAACCTAAGCAAGTATTTCGAGATTGAAATTTTTGCCGAGCACGCAGCTAAGCTAATCCCTCAGCTTTGCGAATGTGAGCTTAAAGATCTGCTAAAAAATATGTGCGAAGGATATTTCGTGCTAAGGAAGGATTTTTGATGCGAAAGGCGTTGCTTTGTATCGGCAATCCCCTTCGCGGCGACGACGACGTGGGCAATGAAACAGGGCGAATAGTCGAGGCGAACCTAAAAGATTGGCGCGTTTTTTATGGGCAGGATGTGCCCGAAAACGAATTTGCAGCACTTAGGGAATTTGCCCCTGAAATTCTGATCGTAGTAGATGCGATGAGCGGCTTTGATGAGGATAAGATAGAATTTTTCGACCTCAGCAACGATCGCGACTATATCTACTCGACGCATAACCTGCCTACGCCGGTGCTTCTAAGCTATCTGCGCAAAATTTGCCCAAAGACATTGTTTTTGGGCATAAGTGTGCTGCTCGATAACGTCCTTGATTTTAAAGAAGGGCTAAGCGAGAGCGCAAAAAAAAGTGCGCAAAAAGCTTATGAGCGTATCTTAGAAATTGATTCAAATTTAAATGAGGAGGAGTAAATGTTAAATCCTGCAGAAACCGCGCAAGCGGTGTCTAGTTCGATGCAACACAAGGCGCATACCCCGCTAATTAGCATAATTTTTCTAGCTATAATGGCGGGCGCTGCAATCGCTATGGGCGATATTTTCTGGGCTCACTCGACCGTCGGAATGGCTGAAAAGCAATCTATTGGCTTATCGAATTTCATCGGTGGTATTACCTTTAGCTGCGGTCTGATGATGGTGGTTTTTTACGGTGGGCATCTATTTACCAGCTCTGTTTTAACGGGTGTGCCTGCTGCCGATGGCAAATTACCGCTAGGTAAAACTATCGGCTATTGGGCTATCGTTTGGTGCTTTAACTTCGTAGGCGGCGCGTTAATCGCGTATATGTATTATTACTCAGGACTTCCGCTTAAATATGATGGCTACATCTTGCAGCACTTCATTCCTGCAGCAGCAGGCAAAATAAACGCACCTTTTCATGAACTATTCATCCGCGGAATTTTTTGTAACGTGTTTGTATGTATGTCTATCTGGACTGCGACCAGTGAGAGCAATCTATCGGGTAAATTCTTTGCAATTATGTGGATGATCGGCGCATTCGTAGCTTGCTCGATGGAACACTGCGTGGCAAATATGTTTATCCTAACTGAAGGCATCATCGCTAAAGGCCACTACCTTGCGGCTGCAGGTGGCGATGTAAACGCTCTTGCAAGCTCGCTTCACGGTGTAACGGCAGCTCAAATAGATTCAATAAACTGGGGAAATTTCATCGTTAAAAATATGATCCCGGTTACGCTAGGCAACATCTGCGGCGGTCTATTTTTCGTAGGCTTGGTTGGATTTATGGTAAATAAATACGATATGAAAAAGAAAGACTAATCTATCGCGCTTCAGCACGATATAAACAAAATACGGCGCGGCACTTTGCCGCGCATTTTTAATTTCTAAAATTTTAAAAATTCTCATACATAAAATTTCGCTCGATCCAAAATTTTAAATTCCATTGCAACCCATAAAATTCCAGCTTGATTTAAAATTTTAAATTCCATAGCCTGCCACTAAATTTAAAATTCCAAAGCTTTGCGTTTTAGGATAGCGGATAAAATGCAAAAGTGAATTACGTGTTAAAATTTTAAGCAAATTCAAAACAGAATTTTAAACGAGACCACAAACCCAAATTTTATATAAGTTAAAATTTTAGACGAAATCCTAACGAAATTCGGGATGGAATTCTAAAACCAAGCTCTTGATAAAAATTTTACGCTGTAAATCTAGGTAAAATCCTGCGCCGTAACTTTAGACAAAATTTCGCGCTTAAGCCGTAAGTCGCACAAATTGCTTTAAAAACTCTAGTCAGAGCCTAAACGCAGTAGCTAAGCAACCTGTCGTAGTCTAGGATCAAAAACTCGTGCTGACTGATTTTTTGAATTACGTTATCTTTTACAAGCTCATTAAACGCGGTACTCGCGCTTTGACGCTTGAGCCCCACAAAGGATGAAAGCACCTTTAGCGAAAAGGGCAAAAAGACGTATTTGTAGCCGTTTTGATGAAAATTCTGCTCGTTTGCAAGCTCTATCAAAAAGCTCGCGATGCGCCCTTTTGCATTTTCAAAAAGTATAGAGCGTGTGATTTTGCGCTGCAGCAGAATTATCTCAGTTAAAATTTTTATATACGCCTCGCAAAAGCTGCGATTTGCCAAGATCTCCCCTAGTCCGCTCGCATCGATCGTATAAATCTCGCTGTCCTCTAAAAACTCAAGTGCGCAAATTTCATTAAGAATAGTGATATTGTCCTTGTTTAGGTAGTTGATGATGAATTCTTCGCCGTCTTCAAAAAACGAAAGCTTCGCCTGCCCGCTTTTAAAAATAAAAACTTTAGGCGCCTCGCTATAAAAAACATAGCCTTTTTTGATGACTTGGTGCTCGAACATTGCAAGCTCCTCGTCGCTAAGCGTGGCGATAGCCTCGGTTTGCAGTAGTCCCAGCCGCGATTTTTCCATATAACCTCCAAAAGCTAAGAATTATACAATGAAATATTTAGACAAAGATAAAGCTGCGCGGATTAAATTTACCATCCGCACTATGACTGCGCATCTAGGTCGCCTAAGCTAATAAATTTTATAGCTTTTAAAATTCTAAATTTTACCCACGCTTTGCATCGCGTAAAATTTCAAAAATTTATTGAGCCTTATGCGGCGAAATTATAGCCAAAACCCGTGGCGCGAATTTAAAATTCTGTCTTTAAATAAAAATTCATATCATTTTATTGAAATTTTATTTAGCAAGGATATAATAATGCATATTAAAAATAAGCGGTATTTTGCCCGCAACGATACCGCAAGAAAGGCACTTTATGCAAAAGTTAAATTTTAAAAATAACGTCTCCGAGACGCTGCTAATCAACGTCTATATGCGACATCTGGATTTCAAAGACAAGGATCCGATCCTAAATGATCCCTTTTCGAGCGCCGTCGTAGAGCAGATTGATTATGATTTTGCAAAATTTAACGATGCGCGCCTTAGCAAAACGGGCACCGTGATCCGCGCGAAATTTTTCGACGACGAGACGCTGCGGCTCGCGGCGGAGCTTGATCACCCTATCATCGTGCAGCTCGGCGCGGGGCTCGACACTCGCCCGCTTAGACTGCAAAGCGCCCTGCCAAACGCCCTATTTTACGATCTCGATCTGCCCGACGCCATCTCCGTGCGCGACGCACTGCTGCCCAAAGCAAAGAATAACTTCAGCCTGCCCTACTCGATGCTAGATCCCTCGTGGATGGACGAGCTAGTCGCAAAGCACGGTAGCGCGGGCTATATATTCATCTTAGAGGGCGTGAGTATGTATTTTGAAAAGGAGGAATTTAAAAAATTTTTTATCGCGCTTGCGCAAAAATTCCGCGGCTACGTGCTGAGCGACTTTATGAGCGAGTTTTCGGTTAGGAAATTCGACTCTAGGCGCCATGACGCGATGAAACACATGCAAAACGCACCCTTTAAAATGGGTATCGGCGGCGGTGCAGAGGTGCAGAGCTGGGATAGTGCGCATATCTGCTTCGCCAAAGAGGCTGCAATGCTGAAAATGTATAAAAGCCACTGGAGCCTCAAAGGGCGCCTATTTAGCCTGATCCCTGCCTTTTGTAACGCATGCAAGATGTTCGTTTTCAAAATCGGCGGTGATGAATAGGCTTAAAAATTTCAGTTGATTGCTTTGCAAATTTCGACAGCTAAGGCGGGAATTCTAAGCTGCTTATCTGGCTGGCAAGCTGGCATGCAGAGCAAACGGCACATACCGCTTTGCTTAATGCTTGAGTAAAATTATAAAAGCGCTTTAAAATTTCGCTTAAATTTCTCTCGATTTATAGGAATTTAAGAGTTTTTAAAATATATTTTCGCATCTTAAATTCACGGAAAAGATCATGCAAAATTTTCTCGACAAACTCACCGCCACAATTGACGCAATCAACTCCTTTTTGTGGGGTCCGTACTTTCTAATCGCCCTACTTTGCGGCACCGGCGCGTATTTTACGGCGCGCTTGCATTTGGTGCAGATTTTTAAATTTAAAATGGGCGCGCGCAAGCTTTTCGGCAACTTCTCCCTGCACGGCGAGGCTGCGGGCAAAAGCGGCATGAGCTCGTTCCAAGCCGTCGCCACGGCGATCGCGGCGCAAGTCGGCACGGGCAACCTGGTAGGCGCCAGCACCGCGTTAGTGATGGGCGGGCCGGGCGCGATATTTTGGATGTGGTGCGCGGCGTTTTTAGGCATGGCGACGAATTT
>NZ_CALKTT010000104.1 GCF_937997535.1 uncultured Campylobacter sp. | reverse complement strand
GGTCGGCTTGATAGAACTTGCAAGTTTAAAATTCTTTTTTGGAGGTTTAAGATGAAAATCTTAAATTCTTTGGCGATTTTGCTCGGTTCTGTCTTTTTCGGTGCTACGCAAGCTATGGCTGACGTAACTTTTGCGGATGGCAAATTCAGTGGAACTATTGACAGCAATCCTTTCACTTCTGCCGTCGTCGTCGTTATCGGCTTAATTGGCTTGATTTACGCTGTTAAAGCGGGTCTTGCCTTGCTTAGACGCTAAATTTTACCGCCCTTTTCGGGCGGTATTCTTTAGGAGAGTTTAAAAATGCAGATTTCAATCTTACATATGTCTTTACTTTTAAACGCTTTTTATGCGATTTTGGCGCTTTCGTTCTTTGCGATTAAGTCTATTTTTGCAGGTCTGGATCTTTTTTCAAAATGAGTGAAGCTGAAATTTTAAGCCTGACTGGTTTGAGCTTAGAGCGATACAGCTCTTTAATGGCTCTTAGTGGTTGTCTTTGCGGTTTTTTATTCGTCTTGGGGATATTTCTTACAATCTCTAAGATTAAATAAGGTTTTCGGAGGTTTGCGATGGAATTCGTTTTAATCGATTGGATCGGCAATAAGTCGTTCGATTACTTCTTTAGTCTTTTCTTTTGGTTCGGCGTCGCAAATATCCCGTTTCAGTTGGCTTTTACGCTATTTTCTCGCCGTTGGTCTTATGCAACCCCATTTATTTGCTTGCCTATAAACGAAGCGAAGCGCGCGCGGCGTGTAGCTTTCGGACACCCGAAAGCCGCCGCGCATAACAGGGTCGCAGGGGGAGCCGATTTTATGAGCTTGCGATTAAAATCGGGTTCGCTCCCCCTACGCAAATTTAAGGAAGAGTAAAATGTTTAATAAGTTTAAATTCATCCCTCTGATTTTAATATTCTTGGTTACTTTTTCTTTTTCCGTCCAAGTTCCCCTTTCGTCTGATTCTTATGATTATCGCTTTAGAATTTCCGCTGCTGGCGATATGTGGCTTTATGATGGCGTAGTTGATGGTGTATCTGAGCATTGTCAATATACGAAATATGAGAATAATCCTTATGTGAATCCAAATTTTAATGAGTCCGCTTTTAAAAAGGATTCCTTTTATGCCCAATCAGGTCCAGCCACTAAATCTCCTAGTGGTTATTTTGATAATCCTGCCTCTCTTTATAAATTTTTGGGCTATGAAACTATCAATGGCAATCAAATTTTAAAATATGAAACTTATTCTTGGGTTATGAAACCTGGTGCCGCTATTCAAAAGATTTGCGTTCAATGTAATACTAAAGCAGGTGAATATTTTGATTCCACTACCGGTTTATGCGTAAATAAATGCGAGGATATTGCTAATCGACGCGATCGTTTCAATTGTATGTGTAAACGTGCGGGAAAGCTTGATTTTGTTAGTGTTGCTGATCATGTTATAGGCCATGATTCCGTAGTTTGTTCGTATATTTGCACTACAACTAAAGATGACCCTGAAGCTAGTGTAGGTGGCGATGGAAATTTTTATAATGTGAGTTATGAAATTCACGATACCGACCCTAATGCTAATGGCGTCTGTTTCACAGATGACAACTATATTCATGGCACTAATTCCGATAAGCCAGATAACCCAAATCCCGGCAAGCCAGATAACCCAAATCCCGGTAAGCCAGATAACCCAAATCCCGGTAAGCCTGATAACCCAAATCCCGGTAAGCCTGATAAACCCGATCCCGATAAACCTAATCAAGGCGGTGGAGGACACCCGGGCGGTGGTAGCAATCCGGGTAATAATAATGGCACGAAACCGGGTAATTCCGATAATAATAACGGGACTAAGCCAGGCGATGATGATAATGGAAAATTTGATTTTGGCAAATTAAATGAACTTAATGAAGCTGTTGAGGGCGGCACTAATAAATTTATGAAAATTTTTGAGGATGCTAAAGATCAAATCGTTGGTGCTTATAATAGACTTAAGAAAGGTAAATTGAGTGATTTTAAAGTTCATGGTTCTGTTAATAGTTGTCCTTATACTCGCGATTTCGTTATCAAAGATGGATTAAGCAAAAAAATTATTATTGATATTTGCGCTGTTGTAAAGGATACTCGTCCCGTTCTTTATTTTATTTTTTATGCTTTATTTTTATTTCTTTTCTCATTATTCACTTATAAAGCTGTTGCGAGGTTATTATAATGGGCAGGATTGTAAGTTTTTTAGGTTCTTTTGTAGCTAAATGGGGTGGTGCTATAATTAGATTTGGGCTTATGTTTGGTATGGTTATGTTTTTTGCTAAATTTGCCGTTCCTTTTTTCGTAGATTTAATGGACGCTGTTGCTTTCATATTATCTAGGGTCAATGCTTTAATAGATTATATAAATTCCTATACGGGTAATACCGATGAGCTTATAACCCTTTTCTTTAACGTGCTTAAGTCTATCGGCTTTATTGATGCTTTCAGAGATGCTTATACTTTATTCAAACCCATATTTTTTACTCTGATTGTGGTTTTGGGCGGAAAGATCGTCATGAGATTTTTATCCCTATTTGCTAGGTTGCTTAATTACCTCTTTATCTCTAGGATCGATTAAAATGGCTATCTCATACTTACTGGCATACCTAAAAGTGGAAAGACCTATTTAGCCGTTTATCAAATTTATAAGAATTTTATCGAAGTTCCTAAGCCCT
>NZ_CALKTT010000103.1 GCF_937997535.1 uncultured Campylobacter sp. | reverse complement strand
AGAGTAACGACTGGGCGAGTATGCTATACCGCATGTATCTGCGCTTTTGCGAGCGAGAGGGCTTTAAGATCGAGGTTCTGGACTTCCAAGAGGGCGAGGAAGCAGGTCTTAAGGACGTTAGCTTCATCGTGCGCGGCGAGAACGCCTACGGGTATCTGAAAGCCGAAAACGGCATCCACCGCCTGGTGCGCGTTAGCCCATTCGATAGTGCGGGGCGCAGACACACGAGCTTTTCAAGCGTAATGGTAAGCCCGGAGCTCAATGATGATATCGAGATAAATATCGAAGAGAAGGATATCCGCGTCGATGTGTTTCGCGCAAGCGGCGCAGGCGGGCAGCATATAAATAAAACCGAAAGCGCCGTGCGTATCACGCACATCCCAACGGGTATCGTAGTAAACTGCCAAAATGATAGAAGCCAGCACAAAAACAAAGAAACGGCGATGAAGGTGCTAAAGTCGCGCCTTTACGAGCTTGAGCTGATGAAACAGCGCGAAAAGGACGAAAACGCGCCTAAGAGCGAGATTGGCTGGGGGCATCAGATCCGCTCCTACGTACTTTTCCCATATCAGCAGGTCAAGGATAACCGCAGTGGCGAGGCGTATAGCCAGACCGACGCGATCTTAGACGGCGATATAAAAAGCATAATTGAAGGCGTTTTGATTTCACAAGCGAACAGATAAATTTTTTTGAAAGGATGAGAATGAGTGAAGATGGAATTTTGCTAGCGCTAGGATATAGCGTAAACGACGCGACGGTCGCGCAGCTGCGAGGAATTTTATCGAAGTGTGATTTTGAGGATAACGAGCTCGATCGCATCGTGGGGCTGAACGATAAGCTTAAAATTTACGGTGCGCATGTGGCTATGTCGAATTCAAACCCGTATTTTAAGATTAAAAACGACGCTACGAATGAGGAGCGCAAGACCGCTGTTGAGGATATCATCAGCGCTTGGTCGGAAAAATTTAAGCTCAAGCTACAAAAAGTCGCGGGCAAAGAGACCTATTACGTTTTGGGTCGCCAAATTTCAAAAAATTAAGGAGCAAAATATGAAAAAAATTCTAGCTTTGATCGCCGCTGGAGTATTTTTGGCGGGCTGCGTTAGCAACGCACCGAAAAGTGCAGTCGATGCGCCAAAGAGCGGCAAATATTCTTTCGCCGACGTTCAAGACGGTATCCGTGCGATGAACCTACAAGGCGGCGTCGTGCAAAGCGATGCGTGCAAAAACGGCAATGGCGCAATGTGTCTAAATTTTGCGGATTCTATGTATTCCAAGCGCGACTATGCTTCTGCCGCCAACGCCTACAACGCCGCATGCACGCTCTCTCAAAACTTCCCTGCTTGCCAGAAGCTCGCAGCGATGTTTGAAAAGGGCGAGGGCGTAGAGCAGAATAAATTTAACGCCATTGATCTATACCGCATTTCGTGCTATTACGGCTACAAGGACGCGTGCGCAAATATGCGCCGCTTAGGCTACAACGGTTAAGGCTTTGGGATTTAAATTTTAAAATTCTATTTTAGATTTACTCACTACGAACTGCTTTCAAATTCCATTCCGCCGTATCGCGGGATGGAATTTGATGCGTGAAATTCTATTATCTAGCCGCAATGGCTAAGATTTTTCTTGCCTTCTCAATTTGCTCCATAACATACGCTTTTTAAAATTTAAACTTTCTAAATTCTATCTTTTCATTAAAGATCGACATCGTGCGTTGAAGATTGCTTATATCTTTTTGCATCGTTTGCA
>NZ_CALKTT010000102.1 GCF_937997535.1 uncultured Campylobacter sp. | reverse complement strand
AGCTTGTAAAATCGCGCTCTAAAATCATATCAAAGGCTCTTTTATGCGTAGAAATAGCAATGGAACGAAGCTTAAAATTTTAATATTTCTTATTATAATATGCGCTTTGGTTTATGGAATTTTTAGAATTTTCACCTCACCGAAATTTGAAAAAAATCCTCCGCAAATTGCGCTGGAAAATGAAATTTATTGGAATTTAACCTCGCCCTTGAAGATTAAAATTTCAGACGATACCGGCATTAAGCTCGTTCGCGTTAATTTAAACGACGGAGCCAGCACGATACCGCTACTAAATGAGGAGCTGAACGTTCCGCAAACTACGCTAGAGCTTGCCGTGCAATTTCCTAAAAATTTGATGCTTAATAAAGATAAAAACTACAAGCTTGAGGTTTTTGCAAACGATATTAGCTCGTGGAATTTTGCGCAAGGAAATAAGAGCGCAAAAACGGCAAATATAATAATAGATGACAAAAAGCCCATCATAAATATCATCAATCAATCCTATAAAATCACCAAAGGCGGTAGCGCTGTAGTTGTATTTTCGGCAAAAGATGAGCGCCTAAACGAAGTCTATGTCAAAACCAACTATGGCAAAATTTTTAAAGCGATTCCTTTCGTAAAAGAGGGCTATTACGCGTCTCTCGTAGCCTGGCCTGCAAATTTAGAGGAATTTCGCGCAGAAGCGGTCGCCACTGATCGTGCAGGCAACGAAAGCATTTCGCAAATCAAATATTTTTATCAGGACAAAAAATATAAAGTCTCTACTATCAAGCTAAATTCGGGTTTTATTAACGGCAAGGTAAGCGATCTGGCTAGCCAATACGCGCAGAATTTTAACTCGATGAGCGATTTGGAGAAATTTAAATTCGTAAACGAAACTCTGCGTAAGAAAAATGGAGATGATCTGCACGCTGCTACTAGCGCGGTACACGAGGATAGAATAAATGGATTTGAGCTAAAGCCTTTTTATCCGCTTGCTAAAGGCGCAGCGGTAGCAAGCTTTGCCGATCATCGGATATTTTTTATGAACGACGAACAAGTAAGCGAGTCATGGCATATGGGGCTCGATCTAGCAAGCGTCGCAAACGCCGATATCAAAGAGAGCAACTACGGCAAGGTAGTTTTTGCGCAGGAAAACGGAATTTTCGGATTAAATTTAGGAATTTACTACGGCTTTGGATTATACGGCATATACGGACACTGCTCGGCGACGCAGTTAAGTGTGGGCAGCGATGTAAA
Source organism: uncultured Campylobacter sp. (assembly GCF_937997535.1). Taxonomy (GTDB): domain Bacteria; phylum Campylobacterota; class Campylobacteria; order Campylobacterales; family Campylobacteraceae; genus Campylobacter_B. The sequence goes on along the minus strand of NZ_CALKTT010000102.1, from coordinate 788 downwards.
GCCGGGCGACATTCTAGCACAGACGGGCTCAAGCGGCTTTGCTTTCGGAGATCATCTGCATTTTGGCATCGTAGTTCAGGGCGTGGACGTAAGACCCGAGGAGTGGATGGATCCTAAGTGGATGAAAGATAACATTACCGATGTCTTAGAATCGTCCAAAAAAGTAATAGAAAAAGGTAAGTAAATTTTAAAATTTTCGCTATAATGCGCGGGTTAATGAAAACGAGGATAGAAATGAGACAGACAACGATAGCTAAGAAAGTCCATAACGTCGGCATCGGGTTGCACAAAGGTGAGCCTATCAGACTTACGTTAGAGCCTTTAGAGGCAGGCAGTGGAATCGTATTTTATAGAAGTGATCTTGGCGTTAGTTTTAAAGCCGAGCCGAAAAACGTCATAAATACGCAAATGGCAACCGTCGTAGGAAGCGAGAAAGGCTATATATCAACAATAGAGCATCTAATGAGCGCCATTAATGCCTATGGTATCGATAATATCCGTATCATCGTTGATGCTAATGAAATTCCTGTAATGGACGGAAGTTCGGCGAGCTTTTGTATGCTTTTGGACGAAGCGGGGGTAAGAGAGCTTGACGCGAATAAAAAAGCTCTCATCATCAAGCGAGCTGTGGAGATTCGCGAGGGAGATAAGCTCGTGCGCTTAAGCCCTAGCAAGAGTCCGAAATTTGATTATACAATTAAATTTAGCCATCCACTCATTGGCACTCAGCACCATGTTTTTGAATTTAGCAAAAAAGCCTATCTTAAAGAAATTTCACGCGCCAGAAC
>NZ_CALKTT010000101.1 GCF_937997535.1 uncultured Campylobacter sp. | reverse complement strand
CATTTCGTACGTCCAGCTCGCTAGATGAAGCGCTGTAAGGAGTATCGAAAGCCATTGTATTCAACGCCGCGTCCTCGAAGCGCATCTCAAGCGGTTTAGAATGTGATTTAGGATCAATTAAATTTATCGCATCGCCGTTTTCATCACGGAATTTAGCATCGTTTAGCACATACGAGCTTATGCGACCGAGCCCGTCGATCGTGAAATTTGCTTCTTTGCCAACCACGCGCACTAACGGTGCGGAGATGGAATTTGAGGTATTTAAATTCGCTCCTTGCGCGCTCACGCCAGCGGCGGTAGTTTGCGGAGCGGACTTGGCGGCATTTTTTTGCGCGATTTGCGCTGCGGTTGCGTTTGCCTCCATAGCGGCGCGAATTTTTGATAAATAAAAATGATCGTAAGCTACGAAAAATATGAGCGCAGTTGCTATTGCGATAGCAAGGCGCTTTGATTGAGGAAGTTTATCTAGCACTATTTTTCTCCTAGTCGTATGACGTAATATCTATTTTTTTTATATGGTATGAACCAAAGCTTAAATTTATCCGCAGAGGCATTGCTGCTGCGGATTTTAGAAAATACGCAAAATTTGAAATTTCGCGCGATTATCGGATAATCTATGCCACCGCTAAAGAGCGGATTGCATCTTAAAATTCTAGCCGTTACAGCGCAGAGCGCGCCAAGGACGCCGTTAAACTTAAACTCATAAAGCGCGTATTCCGAACAGCTCGGATAATAACGGCAACAGCGCGGTAGCAAAGGCGAAATAAATTTTCGATAAAACCCGATCGCGACTATAAAAAATCTCTTCATTTTACTGCGACGATCTTTTTAAACGCCCATTTTAAATTTCGCTCAATGTCTTCAAAACTCATATCTATGATCTGCTTTTTTGCGATTAATATAAAAATTCCGCTAACAATGGCGTCTTTTTGATTATAAAACGCGGCGCGCAAACGTCTTTTGGCGCGGTTTCGCGTGACCGAATTGCCTATTTTTTTGCTGGCGACCGCGCTAAATTTACGCTCTTCGCTAGCTAAAAAATACACAACAGCGCATTCGCAATGCCACTTCGCCGCACTTTTATAAACCTCCGAAAAAACCCTGCTATCGCTTATCGCAGTAAATTCGCCTACGCAGCCAATCTTCTTCTGCCTTTAGCGCGTCTTGCGCTTAAAACTCTGCGGCCGTTTTTTGTTTTCATGCGGACGCGAAAGCCGTGAGTGCGCTTTTTAGGGGTATTGTGAGGTTGGTACGTTCTTTTCATAACTGTTCCTTAAAGAAAATGTAAAGCGGAGATTTTATAGAAACTTTACTTAAAAACCGATAAACAAAAGCAGCCCTAGCGCCGATAAGCGTCGCCTTGCAGCTTTTTACGGCGCAGTTTTAAGTCTTGCTCATTTTTATTGTTTCGCTCCTTGATGTCTTGCATCGGCTGCTTTTTCATCGAAAAATCATCGTGGTCGCCTACGCCTTTTGATTCACGTTGCAAATTATTTTGCAGGCTTTGCCTATCTAATTCATTTTTTTGACGATTTAGCAGAATTTCACTATGGTTTTTCTCAAATTCTGATTGTTTATCGTTCGCAACGTAAGCGCTGGCACCAAAGCTTACTGAGTCATCTTGCGCGCTTAGTGCCGTGGAATCAGCAAATATTGCGCCGCAAAGCAACCAAAATATCAAAACCTTTTTCATTTGCGTTTAAATTTGCCTGCCATCGCGCGATAGATCGCCGCCTCATTTTGTAGCGTCAAATATCTTTGATTTAGCTCGTTTATCTTGGCATTTACGGCGTCGGTGCGGGCTTCTAGCATATCCTTCAGCTCACTTGAGCCAGCTTCGTATTTCGCAGCGTAAAGATCGGCAATACGCGCCTTTTCGTCATAAGCGGCACTTAAATTTTTAAGGCTAGCCAGATTGATCTGATAAATTCTATATAAATTTAGCACCTCATTCGTAGCGTTAGAGAGCGTCTGTTCGTAATTTACGACGTTTTTGCGAAAAGCGATCTCTGAAATTTTAAGGCGGTTTTCAACCCTCGCATAATCCAAAAACGGCAGACTTATGCTTACGTTGCCACTTAAAAAATTTAGCTTGAAGCTATCGTTAGCGCTCACGCCTTGCCCATTAGTAAGCCCTGCGCCCAAATTCACGCTAGGAAAGAAATTTAACTTAGCGGTCTGTTCGTCGTAAAAGCTGGAATTTAGCCTAGCGATCGCAGCTCTAATGTCGGGGCGGTTAGCAAGCGCTGTGTAAGGTACATTTAGATCAACGCCTTGGAATTCTATGGAATTTATCGAATCTGTGTTATCATCAAATTGCAAGCTGGAGGAGATGAGATTTCTCATATATTTATGATTATCCTCAATATTTTTTTGAATGCTTAATACCTTGTTTTCAAGCCCTAGAATAGAATTTTGAATCTGCCTGTAATCAAGCTGTTCGGACTTGCCGTAATCATATTTTGCCTTGATTATCTTTTCGATCTCTCGGTAATCGCTTAAATTCTGTTTTGTCCATTTTAGGGAATCGTTTAAATAAAGCATTTCGAAGTAGCCGCTTACGACAGAATTTATAAGAGTCAGGCGAGTATTTTCAAGGTCAAACTCGCTGGCTTTAGCGTTCCAGCCCTCGGCATTTACCGCCGAGCGGATCTTGCCGAAAAGATCAAGCTCATAGCTTACGTTAAAACCAGAGCTATAGGTTTTGTTCCAATTCGAGCCGGTGCTTATGTCGCGATTAGCGCCCGCACTCCACGAGCTGCTTAGCGTAGGAAAAAGATCAGCCCTGCTTAGCCCTAAATTTGCATAAGCACTCTCAACGTTTAAAGCCGCTGTTTTTAGATCGTAGTTATTCGCAAGGGCTTGATCTACAAGCTTATTTAGGTACGATTCGCCATATTTTTTATACCACAGCGTATCGATTTCATAGCTTGCATTTTCGTCCTTGAAATGCTCTACAGGTTTAAATTCGACCTCACTTTGATTTGAGGCACAACCGCCGATAAAAACAGCTAAAACGCCGCTTAAAATTACTTTGGAATTTATCATTTTCTCTCCTTGTTTATTCTTGTGCTAAAGCATCTATCGGATTTAATCTGCTGGCGTTTCTTGCCGGCAGATAGCCGAAAACTATACCGATCGCAGACGACGCCACAAATGCGATCACGAAAGGCGCGGTAGTAAATTTCATCGCAAAATCCGGGCTTATGGTATTAAATGCAAATCCAAGCGCCAAAGCGATTAAAATTCCTAAAGCTCCACCGATCGAGCAAAGCAAGATCGCCTCTATCAAAAACTGCTGCAAAATGTTGGATTGCTTCGCGCCGATCGCCATTCTGATACCGATCTCGCGCGTGCGCTCGGTGACGCTTACGAGCATTATATTCATCACGCCGATACCGCCCACGACGAGCGAGATCACCGCGATCGAGGAGATCAGAATCGTCATCGTGCCGGTAGTGCTTTGTATTGTTTGTTTGATAGTATCTGCGTTCATCGTATGAAAATCCCGCGAACCGTGTCTTTGGATAAGTAGCTGTGTTAGGCTCTCTTCGGCCACTTGAGTATTGACATCGTCTTTTATTTTGATGGTGATAGAGCTGATTTTTCGATTGCCCGTGATTTTATTCATCACGGTTGAGTACGGCGCATAAATTCTTAAATTTTCGTTACTTCCGAAGGCATTCTTATCCTTACCTGAAACCCCTATGATCTTAAGCGGCTTACCCGAAAATAAAATCGTCTTGCCGATCGGATCTGAATTTTTAAAAAATGTTTTTTTAGTGTTTGGATCGATAATCGCGACGGAGGCAGAATTTTTAATATCATCGTCGCTAAAATTTCTACCATCTTCTATATCTATGCCATTAACCGCCAAAGAATTCACGCCGCCGCCGCGCAGTTGAGCCTTGGAGCTTAAATTAGCATATGTTGCCGTACCGCTTGCAGAAGCATTTGGTGTGGCATAATCGACGTAGGGCTGGCGCGCCAAAACCTTCGAATCGCTTATCGTAAGGGTGCTCACGAAGCCCGCACGCACGTCGCCGAAATTTTTACCGGGAAAGATATCGATCGTATTGGTGCCAATTTTACGGATCTCAGATAAAATTTTCTCCTCCGAACCCTTACCGAGAGCTACTACGCAGATAACAGATGCAATGCCGATGATGATGCCTAACATCGTCAAAATCGATCTTAGTTTATGCGAAAATATCGCGCTAATCGACATTTTAAAGCTTTCAATGAGCTGGTCTTTACAAAATATAAAGGAATTTTTCGTTTTGATATGCTCTTTTTTGCGCTCAAAAATCCGCTCAGCTTTTCTTTTATCGCTTAAAATTCTGCCGTCTTTGATCTCGATGATGCGATCCGCAAATTCCGCAATATGCGCATCATGCGTAACTATGATGATGGTATGGCCCTCTTTGTGCAGCGCCGTTAAAATTTGCATCACCGTCTCGCCGCTTTTGCTATCAAGCGCGCCAGTAGGTTCGTCTGCCAAAATCACTTCGCCGCCGTTTATCAGAGCGCGAGCGATACTTACGCGCTGCTGCTGCCCGCCGCTAAGCTTGCTCGGTAAATTTTTGGTGCGATCGCCAAGCTCCAGCTTATTTAAAAGCTCTACCGCTCGTTTCGTCCGTTCGCTTGCCCCTACGCCCGCATACACCGCAGGCAGCGAGACATTTGCGGTCGCGTCCATCGTAGCAATGAGATTGTATTTTTGAAAGACAAAGCCAAATTTTTTACTTCTAAGTGCCGCGAGCTCGTCGCCGCTTAAATTCGCAGTCTCGCGACCTTCGATCTTGTAGCTTCCGCTGCTTGGCGTATCGATGCAGCCGATTATATTCATCAGCGTCGATTTTCCACTTCCGGATTGCCCTATTATCGATATAAACTCGCCCGCTTCGATATTCAAGCTTACGTCCTTTAGTACGTGGATTTCGTTATCGCCGAGAATGAATTTTTTGTTTATATCTTTAAGCTCTAGCATCTTCACACCACAAAATTTTAACTAAAACACCATCGGAGGCCCGTCCATATTTAACGGCGCGGCTTTTCCGTCAGCGATAAGCACCTCATCTTTTTCATCCAAACCGCTTAAAATTTCAGTATTCAAATCGTCGCTGACGCCCGTTTTTACGTATCGTTGCTCAGGCTCTTTGCCGTTAAGCACCGTGACGTAATCGCCTCCCCCGTCTCGCTTGATAACGGAGGTAGGTAGGTAGCTCGTATTGTTCGCTTCGCTTACGATTATGTTGTTTTCGGTCGTCATTCCGATCTTTAAAAAATCGTTTTCGTTATCCACGAGCATCTTTGCATAAAAATAGATCGCGCTGTCGCTGCTGCTCGAAGAATAGGACGAACCGCTAGAGGTTTTATCGTAAGTCCCGTCGCTAAGCGTGGTAAGACCGGGGTCGATCTTGTAAATTTTAGCCTTTTTGATATTATCCAGATCCGATAGTATGGAGTATTCTACGTCCATTCCGACCTTTACTTTGGATATATCGCCCTCTGCGATTTGCATCTTGATCTCCATCTTGCTTAGATCGGCGATCTTTACGATCGTAGGCGTGGTTTGGTTGGAATTTACCGTTTTGCCCTCCTCTACCGGCATGGAAACGATCGTGCCGCTTATCGGAGCCGTGATCTTGGTGTAGCCAAAATTTGTCTCCGCAGTGCTTAGCTGAAGTTTGGTCTGCTCGATCTGCGCCTCGATCTGCTTCTGCTCGGCTTCCTTTAAAGCGGCGCTATTTTTAGCATTTTCCACCGCCTCTTTGGAAGCGGCGTTTCTTTTATACAACTCAAGCTCGCGGTTATACTGCGTTTTGGCGTTTGCCGCGGCGATCTTTGCAGAAGCCAAATTGGCTTCGTGGATCAGAAGCTGCGCCTTTTGCTGCGCGATCTCGTTTTCTTGCGTGACGGAATCGATCTGTGCGATCATATCGCCTTTTTTTACGATATCGCCCACTTTGACGTAGAGCTTTTTGATCTGACCGCTTACCTGCGCGCCCACATCGACCAAATCCCTGGCGTAAACCTCTCCCGCAGCCGTCACCGTGCCTCTTATATCGCCCTTTTCAAGCCTTGTGGTGAGGGCTTTCGGTGCCTCTTCTTGCTTAAAAAATTTACCGTATAAAAAATATATCGCAATAAAAATAAGTACGATAGAGCCGATAAATTTCAAGGTTTTTTTCATTTTGCCAACTTCAAATAAAATAACGGCTAATTCTAATGTAAAAATATAAAATTTTAGTTAAATACTAAATTCTTTGCTCGCGCACGGCGTAAAATTTCATGATCTTTTTATGCAAAATTAGCGAAACATAAATCAACGCCGAGCCTGCAAGTAAGCGCGCCAGATCGGCATCTTTTTGCCAAAATACTAAATTTACGACGATTGCTGCGGGGATGAGCGCGTTATTCATAATCGCAAGCACGCCGCTATCGACTTCGCACGCGCCTTTGTTCCACAAAAAATACCCAAGAGCGCTAGCTACTGTGCCCAGATACACGATCACCGCGCCTTGCGAGAAGCTAGGATTAAATTTAGAAAAATCCCCGAGCACGATCGCGGCAATCGCCGTAACCGCGGTAGCCCCCACGAAAAAGTAGCCGAAAAGCTCCTTCTGCTCGCTAAAGCCGTGGCGCTCCAGCATAAATTTATACGCGCTCTGTCCGAGCCCGAAGCATAAATTTGCGCCCTGCACGAGCAAAAAGCCCGTCAAAAACTCGGAATTTATCGCGCCGAATTTGATCACCAAAGCACCTAGCACCGCGACTGCGACGCTAAAAAGATATAACGCGCGAAATCTAAGCTTAAGCGCGTCGTAAAGCAGCGTCACGTAAAACGGAGTAAATATCGTAAAAAGCGCGACTTCATAGACCTTCAAATACGCAAAGCTGCGGTAGTAGAAGATATACATCACGCCGATCTGCACGGCGCCCACGGCGCAAATTTTAAGCGCCAGAGCGGGATTTACGCCGCGAAATTTCATAAACGGCAAAAAACAAATTAGCGCCAACGATACGCGCGAAAATGCCAAATACGCGCTGTCTATGCCGCGCAAAAACTCGCCTATCAGAGAGAAACTAAAAGCCCAAATACAAGTAACCAAAATCAGTTTTTTCAAAACGTCCGCCTAAGCTTTAAAATTTAGGCGGAATTTTATAAAATTTTAGTTGAATTTGGGATTTAAATTTCGCCCGCGCGGCATAAATTTAGGTTTTTATTTATTTTAAATGTGTTAAAATTATCCGATTTTTGAAATTTAAGGGTAAAAATGAACGACGTTTCGGTTATAGTTCTTGCCGCAGGACTCGGCACTCGGATGAAGTCGCAAAAAGCTAAGGTTCTTTTCGAGCTTTGCGGCGAGCCGATGATAATCCACATCCTAAAGAAAGCTTACGAAATTTCAAACGACGTGAGCGTGATTTTACACTATCAATTCGACGAGGTTAAAAGCGCGGTTCTAGCGCACTTTCCAAACGCTAAAATCTACAAACAAGACCACGAGCATTTCCCCGGCACTGCAGGCGGACTAAAAGAGGTCGAAATCAGCGGAGCCAAAACGCTCATAATCTGCGGCGATATGCCTTTGGTAAAAAGCGCCGAGCTTCGCAAACTCTGCGAGGGGGACGCGGAGGTAAATCTAAGCGTTTTTAGCGCGCGCGATCCATTCGGATACGGCCGCGTAATCACCAGAGGCGGCGAAATTTTAAAGATCGTCGAGCAAAAGGACGCAAGCGAGGAAGAAAAGGCGGTAAAAGACGCAAACGCAGGCTGCTACTGCTTCAAAAGCGACGCGCTAAAACAGATCCTACCGCAGATCAAACCCGATAACGCGCAAAAAGAATACTACCTCACGGATGCAATCAAAATCGCCAAAGATATGGGCTTAAAATGCGCCGCCGTGTGGGTAGACGAGCAAAGCTTCATGGGGATAAACGATAAGCTCGCCCTCAGCATTGCCGAAAATTTAATGCAAAACGAGATCAAAGAAAATTTGATGAAGCAAGGCGTTTTGATGCGCCTACCGCAAAGCATCTACATCGACAGCAGGGCGAAATTTATCGGCGAATGCGAGCTGCAAGAAAACGTAAGCATCATAGGTCCTTGCGTGATCGAAAGCTCGCTCATCAAAAGCGGCTGCGTCATCGAAGATAGCATCGTAAAAAATTCCGACATCGGTCCGATGGCGCATCTGCGCCCAAAATGCGAAGTTACAGGCACTCATATTGGAAATTTTGTCGAGCTTAAAAACGCGAAAGTAAACAAGATCAAGGCGGGGCATTTAAGCTATCTTGGAGATTGCGAGATCGATGAGGGCAGTAATATCGGCTGCGGCACGATTACGTGCAACTACGACGGCAAGAAAAAATACAAAACGATAATCGGCAAAAACGTCTTTATCGGCTCGGACACGCAGCTAGTAGCGCCCGTGCGGATAGCCGACGACGTCATAATCGCCGCGGGCACGACGGTTACAAGCGACGTCCCAAGCGGCGCGCTGGCGATCAGCCGAAGCAAACAAATCAACAAAGATGGGTTTTTCCATAAATTTTTTAGGAGCGAAGATGAGTAAGAAAAAGGTTTTACTGGCGGTTTGCGGGAGTATCAGTTTTTACAAAGCGTTTGAAATTTTATCCGCTCTGAAAAAGTCGAATTTCGACGTCTATGTCGCGCTTAGCGACGGCGTGCAGGAGTTTGTCAGTTACAAGGCATTCGAGGCACTGTGCGATCACCCAGTACTTTGCAAAGCTAACGAAAACTGGCAGGCGGGTATCAACCACATCACTTATTCCAAGGTGGATTTAGTTTTGATCGCGCCTGCGACGGCAAATACGATAAACAAGCTCGCGTGGGGCGTCTGCGACAACGTATTTTTAGAGGTGCTAAACGCGGCTTTCGCTCACGCCAAGGTAGTTATCGCGCCTGCCGCAAATCCCGCGCTACTTGAAAACAATATCACAAAAAACTGCATCGATATGCTAAAAGCAAGCGTCAATGCGTATTTTGTGGATCCGATAGAAAAAACCCTAGCTTGCGGCGACACCGGCAAGGGCGGGCTAGCGAGCACCGAGGCGATAATGCAGACGCTAAAGCGCGCGCTTTACAACGATAAATTTTGGGAGGATAAAACCGTCATCATCACCGGAGGCGCCACGATCGAAAAGATCGACAGCGTGCGCGGCATTACGAATTTCTCCAGCGGCAAAACCTCCAAAGCGATTGCCGATGCGCTGTTTTACCTAGGCGCGGACGTGACGCTGATTTCTAGCAACGAATATGAAAATTTACCGTACAAGCTCGTTAAATTTGAAAGCACTATCGGGCTAAAATCGGCGCTTGACAGCACAAAATTCCCAGACGGCGCGTATTTGATAATGGCTGCCGCGGTAAGCGATTACTCGCCGAAGGTGCGCTACAAAGATAAGGTGAAAAAAGCGGAGATCGGCGAAATTTGGAATTTACGCCTGGGCGAAAACGAGGATATCTTAAGCTCCGTGCGCGGAAATATCAAAAAAGTAGGCTTTAAACTCGAAACCGACCGCGAAAACGCCGTCGGCGAGGCTAAACGCATGCTAAACGAAAAGCATCTCGACGCCGTATGCCTAAACGTACTGGACGACATCATCAAGCTCGGCGGCGACGTCCTTAAGGTCACCTTCATCACGAAAAACGATCAGGTCGTGATCGACACCGCGCCGAAGGACGAAGTCGCCCTAAAAATCGCGGCTGAGCTGAAAAAAATCTGATCCGTGAATAGCCTAAATCATCTAGCCCTCGTGATGGACGGCAACGGGCGCTGGGCGAAAAAGCGCGGTTTGCTGCGCACCGGCGGGCACGAAGCGGGCGCGGAGGTCGTGGAGCAGATCTGCGAGTTTTGCATCGACGAAGGCATCGCAAACCTCACGCTCTACGCCTTTAGCACCGAAAATTGGAAACGTCCGAAAAGCGAAGTGGAATTTTTGATGAAGTTGCTTCAAAAATTCCTAATCTCGCGCCGCGAAAAATTTATCCAAAATGGGATAAAATTCTATCCGATCGGCGATATATCGGCTTTTGAGGGCGATCTGCGAAGCGAGATAGAATATCTTTCAAATTTAACCCAAAACGGACGAGCGCTAAATTTTAACCTAGCGATCAACTACGGCTCGCGAGACGAGATCGTGCGAGCATGCGAGAGGCTGCTTGCAAGTGGCGAGCGACTAAGCGAAGCGGGCATCGGCGCGCATCTGGATACCGCGCACAGCGGCGACGTGGATCTGCTGGTGCGCACGGGCGGCGAGCAGCGGCTATCGAATTTCTTACTCTGGCAAGCAAGCTATGCCGAGCTTGCGTTTACGCCGACGCTGTGGCCCGATTTCACGCGCGAGGAGCTTGCGCGCATAGTGGATGATTTCCGCCGCAAACAACGCCGCTTCGGCGGTCTTTAAGCTGCGGCGCAGTCGCTCTAACGGTCGCTTTAAATTTTAAAATTTTAATTTGCAGAACCGCCCTGCGACGCAGTAAATTTTAAAATTTAATCAGCTGGCGCTCGCGATACCTTGAAATTTTAAAATTTCAGGATTTTAATTTGCAGCGCTGTAAAATTTAAAATTTTAACTACGTAGGCGCGCGGTGCCGCGAAATTTAAAAATTTTAGAATTTTAAAATTTCGCCCGCTTAAATTTAAAGCTCTAGCGCGAGCTGAGTTGCGCGACGCGGTAAATTTAACGCAGCAGGATTTTAAAAATCACGCCGCGCGTTCATGCAAAGACCGAAAGGAAGGCTATGAGCTACTACATACAATGCGGTTGCGGCAAAAAACTTACCAAAAAGCCGATGAAAACTCTAAGATGCCCAAGATGCGGCAGCGTGTATAAAAAACCAAAGAAATTTATATTGGCGGTCTACATTTGCCTGCTCCTGTTTTTCGTGCTAGCGTTTGCCTTCATCCCCGATAAAATGGGAATTTTAGCATCTGCAGGCAGCGGGATAGGCGCATATATTATGTTTTTATGGATCGTAGATACTTTGAACTTCGATCTTTTAGACGCCGTGATACTGGTGGCTGGATTTTTGATTTTCGGCGGATTATATGGGGCATGGGGCGAACCGCTAATCGCGGGGCTAATAGCTATTTTATTTTGCGTAGGCGCGGCGGCGATTTTCGTAAAATTTTTCCCCTATGAGAAGCAAAAAATCAATGAAAACTAAGAAATTTCTCGCTACCATAGAGCGTTTGATTAAATTTTAAAAAGTTAAAGCTCCAAAGGAAAAAGATGGATTTAAATATCGTTTACGGCGTGATTTTTGCGGTATTCGGCACCTGCGTAGGCTCGTTTTGCAACGTCCTGATCTACCGCTTGCCGCGCGGACAGAGCGTAAATTTCCCCGCTTCGCACTGCCCCAAATGCTCTCACGCTTTAAAATTTTACCACAACATTCCGCTGCTTTCGTGGCTCTTTTTGGGCGGCAAATGCGCCTTTTGTAAAACCAAAATTTCGATCCGCTACCCGATCGTCGAGCTTTTAGGCGGCGCGCTTGCGCTTGCGGCGTATTTCGGCGAGCCCGATCTTGCAAAAGCCGCAGTGCTCGGGCTTTGCTTTATCTTGCTTATGGCGCTTTCGGCGATCGATTTTGAATATAAAGCCGTACCGGAAAGCCTTCTTTACGTAGTTACGGCGCTTTCGCTTGCTTATACGCTGATGTATGATTTTAATCTTAGCGGCGTAGGAGCGGCGGCGGGATACGCGGCGATATTTTTCGTGTTGCGCCTCATCGTCACCTTCGTGCTAAAGCGCGAAGCGATGGGAAGCGCGGATATTTTTATCGCAGGCGTCATGGGAGCGATTTTGGGCTGGAAGCTGGGCGGCATCTCGATCTACATCGGCGCGATTTTGACACTGCCTGCGTATCTCATCGCAAACAAAAAAGGCTACGAGCTGCCGTTCGTGCCGTTTTTATCGATGGGGCTGCTTCTTACCTTTATCTTCAAAGATCAAATTTTAAGGCTCTTGGACGTCATTTATGGATAGGGTGCAGCGATATTTATTTAGCAATTTCGTCGGTTCCTTCGCGTCGCTTTTCAGCACGCTTTTTATCATAATGTCGATCGTCTTTTTCCTTCAGATCGCGCGCATTACGTCGTTTATCGAGATAAATTTTTCAGAGCTAGTCAAGCTCTATCTTTTCATGCTGCCGCGCATCCTCATATTTACGGTGCCGATCGCGTTTTTCGTAGCGCTTAGTATCTCGCTTTTTAGGCTATCTAAAGAGAACGAAACCATCGTCATATTTACGATCGGCTACGCCACGCGCAAGATCGCGCTATTTTTTGGCATAAGCGCCGCGCTGTGTTCCTTGGCGCTACTTTTCGTATCGCTTTTTATGATGCCGATAGCCGAAAATTTAAAGGACAATTTCATCGATTACAAAAAGATCAGCGCGACGCTAAATATCAAATCCAACGAATTCGGGCAGAAATTTTCTGACTGGCTCGTTTTTATCGATTCGCAGGAAAACAACGGCACAAGCACGCTGTATAAGGATCTGGTGCTGTATAATCCGGGCAACTCGCAAGATCACGAGCGGATGATCGTAGCGCGCAGCGGCGAGTTTAAAAACGAAAACGCAAGCTTTTCCGCGATGCTGCACGACGGCAAAATTTACACGATGGGCGGCGAGCAGTGGCACGTAAGCGAGTTTGAAAGCCTAACCCTACGCACGCAAAGCGACCGCAATATCCGCGGCGGAGGCGGCGTGATCGGATACTGGAGCGATATGAGCGGCAGCGAGAAGCGTAGGAAGGAATTTAGCATCTACACCCTAGTCTCGCTCTTTCCGCTGGCAAGCTTCCTGTTTGCGCTAAGCCTCGGCATCGTGACCTATCGCTACGAAAAGGGCTTCGTTTACGCGGGGATCTTCGGCGTGCTTTTTAGCTACTTCGCGATGATCATGCTGCTCTCCAAATACCCAAGCATCGCGCTTCCGGTGACATTCGGCGTTACGCTTATCGGCTCGCTGCTATACTACAGGATCAAAATTGCCCCGAGATACTGAAAAAGACTCCGAGCTTTGCGACGGCGAAATTTTAAACGAAAGCTCGTCCGCTCGAAATTTAGCGGATAAAATTTCGGCGAGCGAGCCTAGCGCGTCTAAAATTTTGCGTGGCGTAAATTTAAAGCATGAAGCGCAAAACGGCGAGCAGGTTTTGATATTAAACGACGGGTTTTCAAATTTTAAAAATTCCGCCATCGCGAGCTCGGCGAGCGATATGGCTACCCATGCTGCGCCCGATTGCGGTTTGAATCACGAAAGCGTCAGGCGGAATTCGGACGCCGTTTGTGCCAAAGAGGTCGCGCGCGCGGCAAATTTAAATTCCGCCCGCAAAAATTCCGCCGATTCCGCCGCTTCCGATATTTGCGCGGCAGGCATAGAAAAAATTTACACAATTCATCCCGCAGACGCCCGCAAAGCAGATGCCGCCTACAAAGCGGGCATTTCCGCAAACACCCTCGCAAGCGCGTCCGAACTAAAAAATATTCTTGAAAGCTCGCCCGCAAGCGACTTTGTAGCGAGCGAGCTTACACACATAGGCAAAATAAGCGCCACGCCAAATACCCCCACAGATGCGTGCGCATATGCCGCGAGCGCGAACTCCGAGCGCATGAAGCTCAAGCTCGTCTATTCCTACGACGGCTCGAAATTTAGCGGCTCGCAGTCTCAGCCTCACGGGCGCGGCGTCGAGGACGTGCTACGCGCGGCTTTGGGGCGCGTGGGGATCTTTGCGCCGCTCATCAGCAGCTCGCGCACCGATAAAGGAGTGCACGCGCTGCGGCAGGTAAGCTGCGTCGAATGCGCCGTGCACTGGGAGCTGTCGCGCCTAAAAGAGCTCATAAACCGCCACTGCGCGCCCTATATTTTTGTGCAACACATCAGCCAGGTACCGCGCGATTTTCATCCGCGTTACGATGCCGTAGCGCGCTGCTATCGCTACGTTTTAAACCACGGACGTCCAAGCCCCTTTCTTAGCGATTTTTGCGTGTTTTATCCGCGCGTGGATCTTGCCGCGCTCAATGCTGCGCTTGCAAATTTCGTCGGCGAGCACGATTTTAGCGAGTTTATGAAAAGCGGCAGCGACATAAAAAGCCCTGTGCGCGAGCTCTACGTCGCGCGCGCCTACTCTTTTAGAAATTTGACTTTGATAAATTTTAAAGCCAACGGATTTTTGCGAGCGCAGGTGCGGCTGATGGTCGCAAACGCGCTAAAATCCGTGCAGAGTGGGCGCAAGATCAGCTTCTCTCGAGCTCTTAGCAGAATCCCCTTTCCGCCGAACGGGTTGTATCTTAGCGGCGTGAGTTATTAAGACTTGAAATTTATAGCGTTAAATTTTATCCACGAGCGTTTGGATTTCAAGCTTAGAATTTTATCGCGGTAAAATTCTGCATATGAGAGTAGATCGCCACCCTACTTTGATATTAAATCACCTGCACCACGATGTGTAAAATAGTAAATTTGCGCGAAATTCGATCTGTTTTTATTAGAATTTTATAGAAATTTAGCAATACTTTCAAACTTTTAACTCAAAAAGGAGCAAAGATGAAAAAATTTTCTGTTGCTTTGGCCGGTTTGGCCTTACTAGCTAGCGTTTCAGGCGCTAAGGAGTTCATCAATATCGGCACCGGCGGTATGACCGGCACCTATTATCCGGTAGGCGGCGCGATTTGCCGCTTGGTAAATATGGATAAAAATATGAAATGCTCTGTGCAATCGACGGGCGGCTCGACATATAACGTCAATAACGTGCTTAAAAAAGAGCTAAATTTCGGCTTCGTTCAAAGCGATGTCGTCTATGATAAATACAACGGTACGGGCAAATTTCAAGGCGCGGCGGATAAAAATTTACGCTCCGTAATTTCGATTTATCCGGAGCTTTTGGCTTTCGTCGTCTCTAAGGAGAGCGGTATCAAAGCCTACGGCGACGCTGCGGGCAAAAAGATCAATATCGGAAACCCAGGCAGCGGCAACGAGTTAACCAGCACGATAGTTTTTGAAAACTACGACTTCGATCTTAAAAAGCTCGCCCAGCACGGTGTCTTAACCGCGCAAGAATGCCCTATGGCGCTAAAAGATAAGAAGATCGACGGATACTTCTACGTCGTAGGACATCCGACCGCAAATATCACTGATGCGGCGACTTCGCTTCCTATCGACTTAGTTAGCATCGACGATGAGCATATTAAAAAAATTCTAGAAAAATATCCATATTTTGCCAAAGGCGTGATACCTGCAAAAATGTATGACGGGGTAGATCACGATACGCAGACTATCGGCGTAAAGGCTGTACTCGTAACTGACGCTAGCCAAAGCGACGAAGCGGTTAGGGCGGTAGTTAAAGCTATACTTGATAATTTTGACGAGTATAAAAAGCTACATCCTGCGCTAAATTTGGTAAGCAAAGAATCTCTTTTAGAGGGGCTTAGTGCGCCGCTTCATCCTGCGGCAGAGGCGGTGTATAAAGAAGCCGGACTGCTGAAATAGGCTAGTTGATGGAGAAATCTACACAAAACGACGAGCAGGTTTTAGAGGTAAAAAGTAGAGAATTTACCTCTAAAAAGCTCTTCTGGCTCGTGACGCTGGTCTGCTTCGCGTGGTCGGTCTTTCAGCTTTATATCGCGTATTTTACGCTAAATACGAATATCGCGCGCTCGATCCACTTGGCGTTCGCTGTTTTTATAATTTTTTCGCTTTTTCCATTTCGCCCGCGCTCTAAGGCGCATTTTTATATCCCGTTTTACGATTATATTTTATTAATCGTCGGAGTCGCCGCAATCTTGTATCCTGCGATAGAATTTAACGGGCTAGCGCAGCGCCCGGGAAATTATCTAACCAGAGATATCGTAGCGGCCTTTATCGGAATTTTCATACTCTTTGAAGCAGGTCGCCGTATGATGGGACCAGCGCTTGGCATTATCGCTTTTACCTTTCTTCTGTATTGCTACTTCGGTCCTTATATGCCCGATATCATTGCGCACCGCGGCGCAAGCTTTGAACTGCTTGCAGGGCATATGTTTTTAACTACAGAGGGCGTATTTGGCGTACCAGTGGGGGTCAGCACCAGCTTCATCTATCTGTTCGTGCTATTCGGCGCGCTTTTGGAGCGAGCCGGAGCGGGGCAGTATTTTATAAACGTAGCGTTTGCGATTTTAGGTCGCTTCCGCGGAGGGCCTGCTAAGGCTAGCGTAATCGCCAGCGGACTAACCGGCATGGTAAGCGGCAGCTCGACCGCAAATGTCGTGACGGTGGGCACCTTTACGATCCCGCTAATGAAAAAAGCGGGGCTTACCGCCACTAAAGCGGGCGCTATCGAGGTCGCCGCAGGCGTAAACGGGCAGCTTATGCCGCCTATCATGGGCGCTGCGGCATTTATCATCGCGGAATTTTTAGGTATGAGCTACACCAACGTAATGATCGCGGCGGTGATCCCCGCTTTCGTCTGCTACGCGGGGTTATTTTTCATCGTGCATCTTGAAAGCTGCAAGCTAGGGCTTCGCGGCAGCCGCGATTACGCCAAGGTTTCAAAGCTAAAAATTATATTTAGCGGCATTCATTACATAATACCGATTTTGGTGCTTCTTTTTACTCTATTGATTCTGAAAAAAAGCGCGATCTCTGCGGCGTTTAACTCGATCTGCGTGCTATTTTTAATAATGATCGTACAAGAGCCCGCTAAAAAAACGATATTTGGCGAAAAGGTTGGCAAGTCCGATTTTATCGTCGGCTTTGTCGATATCTTTTGGGCTATGGTGGGTGCTGCTAAAAATATGGTCACGGTCGCCGTAGCTACCGCGCTAGCGGGCATCATCATCGGCTCGATCTCGCTTACCGGGCTGGGACAGGTTCTTTCAGAGCTCGTGGAGGCGGTCGCGGGAAATAGCATAGTTCTGATACTTCTGATGACTGCGATAATGAGCCTGATTTTAGGCATGGGACTTCCTACGACGGCGAATTATATCGTCGTTTCAAGCCTGATTGCGCCAGTGATTTTGATACTAGCGGGCAAAAACGGCTTTTTGATCCCTGCGATCGCAGTGCATCTTTTCGTATTTTATTTCGGAATTTTAGCCGATGATACCCCTCCGGTGGGCATCGCCGCATACGCTGCGGCGGGCATCGCAAAGGCAAATCCCGTAACTGTGGGACTTCAGGGCTTTGTGTATGATCTGCGCACGGCGGTGCTTCCGTTTGCGTTTTTCTTCAATAATAAGCTGCTTTTGATCCAAAGCATCGGCGATCCGATGGATTCAAAAAGCATCGTTTGGATCAGCGATCCACTGCAAATCGTGCTGATTTTTGCCACGGCGATCGTGGGTATGTTTGCCTTCAGCTCCTCGCTGCAGGGCTGGTTCGTAACAAAATGTAACCCGATAGAGCGCCTGCTATTGCTGCTCGTAACGCCGCTAATGCTGGTGCCTAATATCTGCGCGAAATTTATTGAGTTTATCCCGAGCGAATACGCAAGCTACGGCATCGGCGCTGCGATCTACGCGCTGATATTTGCAAAGCAGTGGGTTTTAAGACCTAAAGACTCAGATGGTATGCACGCCGAAAATAGCGCGCCTGCGGCGTAAAATCAAATTTGATCCCGCTAAATTTTAGATAAATTTGCGGGGTCTTATTAAATTTATCTTCTTGCTTTTTATTCTTGCACCAGGATTTTAAATTTGAATTGACTCTTTGTTCTAAATTTAAATCCGTCTATCTAAACTACTAAAAATTTTAAATTGCGCCGAAGTAATTATGCTGCTTAGTAGATGAATTTATTCATACGAAGGTACCGTGTTAAAACTATCGTGTACTAAATCCATGCTTGTCTATATGATTATCGCAAGCCACAGGATACGCGAAATCAATAGAGCAAAATCCGTTTTTGTCTTGCCGCTTGAAATGCCTTCGATGGGTTAAATATACACGTCCACAAAAGCGAGAATGATTCTTAAAGCAGATAAAATCAAAAACTGTGCAAAATTTCTCCAAAATAACTTGATGATTAAGGATTAGCGTCACAAAATTTTACTTATTTAGAGTGACTCCTTGATTATATGTTGTACTTTATTTAAAATAATTTTTATAAAAATATCGATGAAATGGGGAATTATTAGTTAAATTTAATTCTATAAAAATACTTTAATAATTAATATTAAATTTATCCGCTTTGAGTTATAATCCACGATTAAATTTCAAAATAGAGGAACAAAAATGCAAAAAGATATGTATTTTAAAAAGGCGAAATTTATCGCATTATCTATATGCGCGAGCGTTTCGATTTTATGCGGCGTCGAAGGCTCACACCTAAGCAGTGACGCAAATAGCACGAATCTTGGCGAGATCGTAGTAAGCGCGAGCGGCTTTCGCCAAGATATCAGGCAGGCGCCGGCCTCCATCTCCACCTTGGATAATAAAGAGATATCAAGCGGCAGCTTCACTTCGCTGCACGATATCGCGAATAAAATGCCGGGCGTCAGCGTTATCGCAGGCGACGACGGCCCGGCAAGCGGGATATCCATCAGAGGAATGGAAAGCTCTCAAACCCTTGTGCTTATCGACGGCAAACGCGTAAGTTCCGCGGCGGCGAACCCAAAAGGCGGAGCGGGCGATATGAACTCAAATTTTATCCCGCCCGCAGGAGCGATAGAGCGTATCGAGGTTATTAGAGGACCTATGAGCTCGCTTTACGGAAGCGATGCGGTAGGCGGTGTGATAAATATCATTACGAAAAAGAATTTTTCTAAATTTAGCGGAAGTGCTGCTATATCTACAACTATCCAAGATCACGAGGGTATCGGAGACGGCAAGATGGGCGAAGCTTACGTCAATATTCCCTTTGGGCAGTATGTGGCACTTCAGCTGTGGGGATATAAAAAGCTGCGCGACGAGGATGGCTATAAGGGAGGCTATCAGAAGAGTGATAAATCAGATTCTAACGCAAAACTTTGGCTAATGCCGGATGAAAATAATAAATTTTACTTTCAAACCGGAAGGCAAAATCACGATTATTCAAGGACTCTTGGTAAAACCGCCGTTTATCCCAACGCGCGTGGATTAAATCACTATAAATATAAAAGAGAAAATCACGGCGTAGGATATTTGGGTGAGTTTGAGAGCTTAAGTGCTGATATAAGTTATTTTTGGGATAAGACTCGCCGTACGAGCATTTTTGATAGCCTTTCTCCCGCAATCGTAAAAAATAGAAATTTTAATTCCAAATTTACGACTTATCTCGGTATAAATACGCTTACCTTCGGCTATGATTTTAGCAAACAGGATGTGCGAACGACTTTTATCGTTTCAAACGCGAGCAGGCAAAATTTACGCTCTCCGCAGCGATTTTCTATGAACGAGCATGCGGGATTTTTAGAGGACGAGATTGAAATTTTGGAAAATACGCTATTTTTAACGCTCGGCGGCAGGCTCACGCACAACGAATACTTCGGCAACCACTTTTCACCCAGAGCCTACGCGACGTTTAATATAGGCGATACCTGGACGATCAAAGGCGGCGTCGCAACCGGTTATAAAACTCCCGACGTCAATCAAATTTCGCCTGAAGTAGGCACGATTCAGGGCGGCTGGAGGATTATAGATTTCGGTAACAAGGATTTAAAGCCCGAGAAAAGCACGACCTACGAGATCGGGCTTTATTACGACAATGCAGACGATCTGCGCGGCAATATCACGCTATTTAAAAACGACTTCAAAGATAAAATTTTAGATACCGATGGCAGCAATATTAATAGGATTCCCGCTTACGGAGGCTGCGCCGGCGCGCCGAGCGTTAATTGCCCGGGTTGGGGAACGTATTTTAATATAGAAGGAGCCGAGGTTTACGGCGTTGAGCTGAATGGCGATTACGATATTACTAAAAAGCTAAATTTCAAGGCAAACTACACCTATAGCCACTCCGAGATCGAAACCGGGGATCCTACGATCTATACGCCAAACGGCGCCGTTAAATTTAGCCAAACCAATCTTAGTAGGCTGGATGGCAAATCCCTGACCGCTACTCCGAAGCATGCCGCACATGCGACGCTTAGCTATAGGCCTATCGCTCCGCTTTCTACCTTTATCGGTCTTAATTACGAAAGCGAGCTTACAAGCGTGCAATTCGGTCCGGGCAATAGGGTTAGCAAAAACGACAAAAAGCTTTTTACTACGGATTTGGGCGCACAATACGATTTAAACGATAATCTGAGCCTAAATTTAACCGCTTATAATATCTTTGATAACGTCCGATACGACGAGGGTCTCGCAGACGACGGCAATTACTATTGGTACCCCGAGGAGGGCAGGAGGTTTTGGTTTAAGGTAAACGCTAAATGGTAAGCCTAAAGAGCTTTCTTGCGGTATTTGACGCGCTATTTTTGGCGTGCTTATTCGCTTGCGATCTGGGGGCAAAACCGCCGCAAAAGATCGAGCGGATAAGCGAGACTGCACGCGAGATATTTAGCGTGAGCGATTTTATTCTAAAAAGCAAGAACGGCGAAAAATATAAAATTTTTATAGCTCGCCAAAAAAATGTCGCTCGCTACGATAGGGTAGTTTTTATGGTTGATGCGAACGCGCAGTTTCCGATACTTTTAAACTCCTATGCGAAAATTTATGCGAATGGCGCAAAGCAAAACGCAAAAGCGGTGCCGAAATTAAGCAAAACCGTCCTTATAGTAGGCATCGGATACGACAGCCCGCTAGCATATGATATTAAGCGTCGCACGAGAGATTTAACGCCCGCGGCGAGCGGCGAAGAATATGCAAACGGCGGCGGCGCGGCAGAATTTTACGATTTCGTAAAAGATGAACTATTTCCGCTCGTGGAGAAAAAATACTCTACGGCAAAAAGCGATAAAATTTACTTCGGACATTCTTTTGGCGGGCTATTCGGTATTTATGCTTTGCTGCGCGACGATGGGATTTTCGACGAGTTTTTTATCGCCTCACCTTCGTTATGGTGGGGCGAATCACAGCTGATCAGAGATGCCCTAGACGAGGGAAAGCTTAGATCAAATTTAAAAGCAAAATTCATAATACTCGTTGCCGGCTCGAGTGAAATGCGTAAAGGGAAAACCGATAAAGCGGGAATTTTAAAAGTAGCCGATCTAGCTGAAATTTTAAAAACAAAGGGGCTTTCTTGCGAGTTTAAGCTCTACGAAGGCGCTTCGCACGGCGAAGTAATCCCATTGGCTTTGCAAGATTTAGCGCTATTTACGCAAAGATAATCTTCTATTTAGCCGGTAAGCCCCAATCTAAACCCGGCTCGTTTATATTTGCAAGCGCAAGACCGAGCGGCGCAGGTTCGCTGATCGCGCCGAAACGCGTCGTCGAATTTAAGAAATTAAATTTTAAAGCCCTTTTAGCTAGTATCGCACAAATTTAAAGGAGCGAAAATGCAAAGTTTCAAATGGCAAATTTCAAAGCGGCTCAAGCAGGCGATGCGCGAGCGAGATATCGATAATCTCACGCTCGTGCGCCGCACGGACGAGCTGTATTCGCGCTCGCACCCGGGCCATGACGAGGATATGCGCGCCGAAGTTTACACCGTCTTGGACGAATACGCGCCCAACGTCGATATTGAAATTTTCGATCTAGTCTGCAGGGTGCTCGGCGTCAAAATAGAGCTAGGCGAGACGCTTGATTGAATAGTCATCGCCAGATTTTATCCGTGCCGCAAGGCTAAATTTAGCGCTATAATAAATCGCAAAATTCTACCTACAGCCTAGCTACAGAGCTTACTTAAGTAAATTTTGCCGCAAAATTTCGCCCAAACCTAGCAAGATTAATATCTATTTTAACTGCAAAGTGCTAAATTTAGCCCTAAATTTTAATCCGAGGTAAACTTTGAACTACTTAATCCAATTTAGTGTGATTTTAGGAATATCTTTTGTTGCGGAGATTTTGGCGGCGCTCGTGCCTGTGCCGATCCCCGCTAGCATCTATGGGCTAGTCATTATGCTTTTAGCCCTGATCTTCAAACTCATCAAAGTATCGCAGATCAGAGAAACCGTGTCGTTTTTTATGCAGATTATGCCGGTGATCTTCATCCCGGCGGGCGCTGCGATCATCATCGCAGGCGACGCGCTACGCCAGCATCTTTTCGCAATCATCTCGATTACGGCAGTCTCTACGGTAGTAGTCATCGGTGCAAGCGGCGCGGTAACGCAGATCTTTTATAAAATCGCCCTCGCCCGCGTTAAGCGCAGGCTTTACGCAGCCGCGCACGAACAA
This sequence comes from uncultured Campylobacter sp., assembly GCF_937997535.1. Lineage (GTDB taxonomy): Bacteria > Campylobacterota > Campylobacteria > Campylobacterales > Campylobacteraceae > Campylobacter_B. Next base: position 21,857 of record NZ_CALKTT010000101.1, on the reverse strand, counting down.
GACGGCGCGAATACAAAGGGCGTGGATGCGAAGCTGGAGCGCGAAATTTTATCCGGAGACGACAAAAAATGAGAGAAATTTTAATGAACTCCGCTTTTTTCGGCGTATTTTTGTGCCTAGGCTCGTTTGAGCTGGGACTTTATCTAAAAAAGCGCTTTAAGCTAACTGTTTTCAACCCGCTTCTAATCGGTATCGTGCTTACCGTCTGCGTGCTTTTAATCTTTAAAATTCCATACGAGAAATTTAATGCGAGCGCCTCGCACATTAGCTTTTTCTTAACGCCGATTACCGTCTGTCTAGCCGTACCGCTATACGAGCAGCTGGCGCTTTTGCGAAGTAATTTTTTAGCTATTTTTGCAGGACTGATTTCGGGTATGATCGCAGGACTAGGCAGCATCTACGCGATGTCGGTGATATTTGGGCTAAATCACACAATGTATGTCACGCTACTACCGAAATCCGTCACGGCGCCGATCGGTATGGGTATCAGCGAAAGCTTAGGCGGCATCGTGACACTAACGGTGGCCTGCATCATCGCTACGGGCATCATCGGCAGTGTATTTGGCGAGGCGCTACTTAAAATTTTTGGCATCAAAAAGGCGATGGCAAAAGGTATCGCCCTAGGCTGCGCGAGCCATGCGATGGGAACGGCGCGCGCTCTTGAGATCGGTGACGTAGAGGGCGCGATGGCGTCTTTAGCGATGGCAGTTACGGGACTTCTTACCGTCATCGGTGCCGGTATTTTTGCACATTTCATCTAAGGAGAAAATATGATAATCTCGATCGCTAGACAAACGGGCGCAGGCGGGCGCGAAACCGCGCGCAAACTAGCCGAGCGCTTAGGCTACACCTATCTAGCCAAGGCGGATCTGCTCCGCAAAGCAGACGAGCTTGGCTGCTTCGAGCAGATGTATGAGTTCTACAACGAAATGCCCGTAAATACGCTGCTTCAGGCAATATCGCACAACGAGCTAGCCAATGAGCAGAAGCGCGATCGTATCGTAGCAATCTACGAAAAGATCGTCTCGGGCGGCAACGTTATAGTGCTTGGGCGCTGCGCCGGGTTTTTCTTGCGCGGACATCCGGATCTGCTGACGGTATTTTTACGCGCGAGCGATGAGTTTAAGCTCGCTAGATTGGAAAAAGAGGGCCATACCGACGCGCGCGAGTATATGGAAGAAAGCGACGCGGGCAGGATGAGCTTTCATCAATACTACACCAACCAAGTCTGGGGTGCGTCCGCAAACTACAATATCTGCATCGACACGTCGTATTGCGGCATCGATAATGCGGTAAATATCATCGAGTATCTGGTTAAAAACCACGATAAAAAGTAAAATTTGAAACTTTGCGACGGGCGCGGTAGCGAGGCGACATTGCTGCGACGATGAGAATATCGGCGATGGCGAAATTCTATCGACACCGTAACGAAACTATAGCTGCGACAACGAGGCTACGGCAATGAAATTATATCGGCGCAATATCGCTGCGGGTGGCGCGGCATCGTTGCGGGGTAACGAGATTATGTCGCTGCGGCATTGCTACGGCGAAATTTTATGCTAAGGTTTAGGAAACATGACGGCAGTAGCGATCTCGTTTGCGGCGAATTTTACGCGGTTTATCGGCGGCAAATTTCTGGGTGCAAGCGAGCAAATTTACGGGTTTTTGCGGCAGCGTTTGGCGTTCAATTTACCCTAAATAGGCTAAATTTGACGGCTTTCTTTTGCGGCGCGATTTTGAGCAAACTCGGCAAAAATCAGGCTTGATCGAATTTCAAACCTTTAACGTAAATTTACATTTTTTTTAATGCTAAATTTTATAAAATACCGATAAAAATTTTGGTAGGAGTAAATTTATGAAAAGATTAATCGCAGCGCTCTCCTGTGCTATGGTTTTGTTTGCGGCGGGCGAGGATATAGGAGCACTACAAAAAGCGTGCGACGACGGAAATGCAATTAGTTGCGGTTCCCTCGGATTTTTATATGTCAAGGGCCAGGGCGTAAAGCAGGACTATAAAAAAGCGAGCGAACTATTTTCTAAAGCTTGCGATAGCGGAAATGCAATTAGTTGTTCTAATCTCGGGCTTTCATATGCTAACGGACGAGGCGTAAGGCAAGACTATAAAAAAGCAAGCGAACTATATTCTAAGGCTTGCGATATGGGATATGCAGACGCTTGCTTTAATCTCGGGGTTTTATATTATGATGGTAAGGGCGTAAGGCAGGACTATAAAAGAGTTAACGAGTTATCTTCTAAGGCTTGCGATATGGGAGTGGCAATTGGTTGCTATAGTCTCGGAGTTTTATATGATGAAGGTCGAGGCGTAAGGCAGGACTATAAAAAAGCGAGCGAGCTATACTCTAAAGCTTGCGATATGGGATATGCAGGCGGTTGCTATAATCTCGGGGTTTCATATGATAATGGACAAGGCGTAAGACAAGATAAAAGAACGGCAAAAGAGTATTTCGGCAAGGCTTGCGATTTAGGCAATCAGGGCGGTTGTAATAATTATAAAATCCTAAACGAGCAAGGATTGTGAGTTAGGACGCTAAAAGGCGGTAAATCCAGGTAAATTGAGCCGCCTTGACGCCTCAAAAAACCGCGCCGCTCGTAAAATTTAGCCCAAATTTACTCAAATTTAGCTTTCGCTAGTCGCAGCGTAAAGACCGCTAAATTTAGCCTAAATTTAATCCTCGGGCGGCAAAAGCGGGCCAAATTTAAAAAGCCGCCTAACCCGAAATCCGCAAAGCAGTTTCAGGCCAGACGGCGTAAATTTAGCCTATTTTAGATTATCTTTTTAGGCTATTTGCGATCGAGAGCATATCGTCGCTCGTCGTGATCGCCTTTGAGTTGGCCTCATACGCGCGCTGAGCCGTGATGAGGTCGGTCATCTCCTAGGCTAGCCGTACGTTGCTCATCTCGACAAATCCCTGCCTGATCGTGCCTAGGCCGTCGAGCTCTGCCGTGCCGACTGCGACCTAGCGCAGATCCCATTCGGCGAGCTGGTACAGGGCGAGGGGGTCATATACGTGCAGATCTGTGAGAAATGCGAGGTTTTGGGCGGCTGCTTTCAGTGCACATGAGGGCGGGGCTTTTAAAATTTGCGCCCCGAGCCCGCGCAAAAAATTAAGCTATAATTGCGTTTAAATTTAATTAAAGGAGAGATTATGGGATTATTCGGTTTGAACAAAAAGGCTGAGAAAGCGCAGGAGCCGAGCACGTTCGCGGGCAGAGTGGATAAATTTTGGGCGGAATTTAGCGGTATGGTAGACGAGATCAAGGCCGATCTGGCGGCGAAGGAGTTTGAAAAGGCGATGCAAAAGACCGATGAGAAGCTTCGTATCTGCCTTGCTGAGCCCTATTTTATGACCGGGCTTGCGGGCGATAAGCTTGATTTGGTGCTGACTCCCGAGGGCATGAGGCACCGCCTCTTTTGGCTAAGCTTTATCAAAAACGCTATGCCCAAACAGCTCGAGTCCAAAATGCTCTGCACGCTCGGAAAGCCGCGCGCGCCGCGAGGTATCGGCGGGATCGAGATGTACGATACGCGCGTAAACGCCGAGGACTCGATGATCTATGCGCAGTTTAACGAAAGCGACGTGGATATTAAAATTTACAACGAAAATCTAGCGGCTCTGCTCGCGCAAGACGAGGGCAAGGCCTACAACCTTAGCTTTATCCTGCTTGACAATATGATCGGCGAAACGGCGATCATAAATACGCTAGGCGAGCTTGAGGTACTGGCTCAGCCCAAAGAAAACGGCGTGCCGCTAAGCGAATTTGCCGATCTGGTCGATGAGAAATTCGGCGAAAAAGCCGCACGCGAACCGCTAAAGAATTTTTTCAGCTACGAGATGGAACCGCGCGGTAGCGAGGTACGCGAGGACGTGATCGTGGGCACCACCTGCCTAACGGCCATCGTAAATCAATACCTAAGCGGCGAGCGCGACATCTATAACGAAGCCTTCGAGCTTGGCATAAAATTTTGCTTTCTTAGCATCGGTAGCGGCGGCGACGTGCAGGCGGGCTTTGATCTGCGAAACAAGATCGAGGACGAGGAGCTAGAAAGCTGCGGCTCGTTTTTGGAGATAATCGGCGGCGCAACCGGGCAGAGGCACGCATACATCGATCTCATCTGCTATGACGAAGAAAGGCTTAAAGAAAAAGTAAGCGAGCTTTGCAAAAAATATGACGCAAATATCGAAATCCACGACTTTAAGCGGTAGCGGCCTCTGTTTTGCGGCAGATAAATTTAAAATTTTGCGCCATCGCAGAAAATAAATTTTAAAACTCTACGCCGCCGCGTAAAATAAATTTAAAATTTGCCGCACCGCACGCTTTTCGTTCGGTTTTGTCGTTCCGCTGGTACGCGCTAAATTTGATCAAATTGCAAGCTTGCGGTGCAAATTATAGTGGCGCGATTTAGGATTTTGTTTATGCACGTGATTCGCTTGCAATGTAGATCAGCGTGGGCGTTTTTTATAAATATACACACCGCTTGCAAATTTCACGCGCTGTGCCTGTTCGCATACATAGGCTCGCTACGTAGAATTTTTATCGGCCACAATAATCCTCAGCGCGAGATTTGTTAAGATTTAAGCACCAACGCATAATTTGATAAAATTTTAGAAACGGACACGCAATAAATTCCAAGAAAAAAACCAAGCACGAAAGAATTCTAATGAAATTTTGCAAAAGCTCTTTTGCAAAATTTCTAAAAATTATAAAGATTGACTAGGACAAATTTTAAGATTTTATAAAAGCGGATTTAATCAACATCCTGCAAGGACATGAAATTTCAAGAAAATCCCATAGAATTTCGCAGAATTCCGATAAGTTTTTTGAAATTTTACTATAGCAGAATCCGATCCATCGCGCGCATTAGCCGCAACATTTGAGCGTGTTCGAAAACATCGTGCGTGCGGATGATCGCAGCGCCGTTTAAAGCGGCGATCTGGTGCAGATACAGCGAGCCTGCGAGCCTATCCGCGACAGCAGAGGGGCTATAAAAATCGATAACGCTCTTTCTGCTCGCGCCTACAAGCAGCGGGCAGCCGAAGTGTAAGAAATGCTGTAAATTTTTAATCAGCACCAAATTTTGCTCGGCGGTCTTACCAAAGCCGATGCCAACGTCGAGGATGATCTTTTTAAGCCCCGCGCTTTGCAGCTGCTGCAAATTCTGCGCAAAAAACTCATCGATCTCGCCCATCAGATCGTCATATTTAGGCGCAAGCTGCATATTTTGCGGATTTCCCTGCATATGCATCAGCACGTAAGCGGCGTCGTAGCGAAGCGCAAGCGGGGCAAGAGCGAGATTTGCGCTGATGTCGTTAATGATGCTAAAGCCCCGATCTAGCGCAAATTCCAAACAATACTCATCGAAGCTATCGAGGCTAAATTTAGCCTTTTCATGCAGGCTTAGGCGGTAAATTTCGTTCACGACGTCCTTTATGCGCGCAAACTCCTCATCCCTGCCGCAGTACTGGCTACCCGGGCGTGAGCTCACGCCGCCAATATCGATGATAGCGGCGCCCTGCTCGATCATCTTTTCGATCTTATTGGTCGCCTCTTTTAGGTTTGCCGCGCGGCTTGCGGGGTTGAAGCTATCGGAGTTGATATTGACGACGCCCATTATTTCGCAGCTTTGCGGCTTAGCAAATTTCTCGCTTAAAAATTTCGCGAGCTCCTTTAGCCCGAAATCCTGCAGCGCTTCTTTCTGCGCTAAAGCCTCAATCTGGCGGTCATTTGCGATCAAAACCGCATCCGTATCATCGCGTCCTAGGATCACTCCTTCGTTACACGCAAGCTCGGCACCGATGCTAAGGGCATCTTGCTTTAAAATATTCGCCGCGGGCGCTCGCAGGTCTTTTAGATAGAAAAGGTTTAGGCGCGATTTTTTCTGCATTATCGCCCTTCCCGCATTTCGCACGCCGATGCGCTCGCAAATCAGCGCAAAGTCGGCATCGTTTGAAATTTTATAAATTTTCATCTTTTTTTCTCCTCGATCATCAAAAGCAGCGGAGTAAGCACGGCATGGGCTTTAGCGTTGTGCTCGGCAAGATAACTCAAGCGGTCAATCCGCTGTAGTTCATCGCCGCTTAGCCTGACGCCTGTTTCGAAACACTCTAGCGCGATCTCGCCGATGAGCGCTTTTAGCGCCGTCTTATCCAGCTCGCCCTTACGCTCCAGCGCGATCTGCGCGTCGATAAACTCCACCGCTTCCTTTAGGCTGAGCCTAGTTAAATTTAACCCGGTGCGGCATCTGGGCTTTCGCACGCAGAGATTTTGCACCACGAGGCGCGAGCGGATGGTGGGCAGTAGGGCGTTGATGAAGGGGGTGATCAGGAAAAATACCGTATTTTTAGGCGGCTCCTCTAAAATTTTAAGCAGAGCGTTTTGCGCCTCCTCGCCGAATTTCGTAGCGGCGATGACGATGATCTTATCCTCGCGCTCGGCGACGTAGGCTTCGTCTATGATCTTTCGCGCCTCGTCGATCTTAAGCTCGACGCTTTCGAAAAACCTTAAATTTTTGCGCGGAATTTCGGCTAAAATTTTATCTTTAAAGCCCTCATAATCGCCCGTCAAAACGATCTGATTTATGATTTTCAAAGCACCACTTCGTCAAAAAGCACGGCGTCGATGCTTTTGTCTAAAATTTTAAAAAGTTGGATCAGTTTTAGATCCAGGCTCGGATCGCTCTCGCTCATGTAAAAGCTATTTTGCAACCTCTCGTCGATGAGCCACAGATAGCTGTCCTCGTGGCTTTTGGCGATTTTGGCTAGTGGATGGTTGCCGTTGCCGATGTAAAAATATATAAAGCCGTTGGCAAACGCGAGGCTTAACATATCGTTTAGCAGCAGCGCGTCCTCTAGGCTATTTACGCCGCCGCGGTAGAGCGAGCGCAGCGAAAAAAACGGCAGCAGCGGGCGTGAGTTGGTAGAGGAGTTGATCTTTTTGATGATGTATTCGCTAAACCAGCTTCGCTCATCGTCGCAGATGACGATGAAAGCAAAGCCGTCGTGGAGGAATTTTAGCTTTGATGCTAAAAGCGGCGTCCAGTCCTCCTTACGATCCTCGAGCCACTCAAGTCCGGGCTCGGAGCGCATCGCCGTGACGCTCCAAGTGTGCAGATCCTGCATTATTTATCCAAATCGTAGGCTTTATGCAGCGCGCGCACGGCGAGCTCGCCGTATTTGGCCTCTACGATCATCGAAATTTTAATCTCGCTCGTGGAGATCATCTGGATATTTATCCCTTCATCCGCGAGCGTCTTAAACGCCTTGCTGGCTATACCGCTGTGGCTTTTCATACCCACGCCTACCAAAGAAACCTTTACGATATCGGCGTCCGATTCAATGATGGAATTCGGATTTGGATTTACCTCTTTCATTACCGCATAAGCAGTCTGCAGCTCGTTTTGCGGCACGGTAAAGCCCAAATTCGTCTCGCCGTTTCGTCCGATATTTTGCACGATCATATCGACGTTGATCTCCTTGCTCGCGAGCGCAGAGAAAATTTCAGCCGCGACGCCAGGGCGATCCTCTACGTTTCTAATCGTGATTCTTGCTTGATTTTTATCCAGTGCAATGCCGCTAATTACCGCATCTTCCATCTTTTCTTCTCCTGTTATGAGTGTTCCTTCATGATCGTTAAAACTGCTTCGCGTCACCAAATTTACGTTTAATTTCTTCGCAAGCTCGACGCTTCGATTTTGCAAAACTTTCGCTCCCAAGCTCGCAAGCTCAAGCATCTCGTCGTAGCTGATGCGATCAAGTTTCTTGGCTTTCGGCTCAATGCGCGGATCGGTCGTATATACGCCGTCCACGTCTGTGTAAATTTCGCACAGATCGGCATTCAGCGCTCCTGCGACGGCGACTGCGCTAAGATCGCTTCCGCCTCGCCCGAGCGTAGTTACTTCGCCTGCGGTGCTGATGCCTTGGAAGCCCGCGACGACGACGATTTTGCCCTGCTTTAGCGCCTCTTGCATGCTTTTTGGATCGATAGAGACGATGCGAGCTTTGGTGTGAAAATTATCCGTCACGATGCCCGCGCCTCGCCCGCTAAATGCGATCGCAGCATAGCCCTTGGCGTTTAGCGCGATAGCTAAAAGTGCGCTCGTGACGCGCTCGCCCGAGCTTAGCAGCACATCCATCTCTCTGCCTACGGGAGTTTTAGTAAAAAATTCCGCCTGCTCGATGAGCTGATTGGTAACGCCGCTCATCGCAGAGACGATTACCGCGACATCGTGTCCTTCGTTTTTAGTCTTTATCACGCGCTGCGCAACCGCCTCGATCCGCTCTAGCGTGCCGACGCTCGTACCGCCGTATTTTTGAACGATCAGCATTAAATGTAACCCTCCTCCTTAAAATATTTTAAAACCGTCGCGTAAATCGGCTTTTTGAAGTGATTTACGTGCCTTAAAACCTCATTCGCGCCTACGAATTTAAATGCGTCGAACTCCGGAAGTTTAGTATTGATGTTTATATCGGCTAAGCTTCGCAATCTCACCAAAAAATACCTTTGAATTTGCCCGTCGTATGGGCGCATCTTTTGAGCTACCCCATCGGGAAAGTCGTAGCTAAGCCACTTCGGGCACTCAGCGATGATATCGACTTTGCTTGTTCCGATCTCCTCACCTAGCTCTCTGCGGATCGCCATCTTAGGCGTCTCACCATCGTCGATACCACCTTGAGGAAACTGCCAAGCGCCTTTGATGTCGCTTCGTTGCGCGATTAAAATTTCGCAATTAAACGGATACGAGGGCGAAAGTACTATTGCAGCGACATTTGGTCTGTAATTTTTCTCTTTTTCCATCTCGTTTTCTCACAAAAAATTTCTCAAAATTCTACCTAAAAATATTAAAATTTGCGTTAAGAGGCTTAAAATTTATATAAATTTTCAAATTAATTCGCTAAATTTTGTGACGTAAATTTAGCCCATAGGACCGACCTTGCACATCTATATCCACGTGCCGTTTTGCACCTCCAAATGCCCGTATTGCGCCTTTGGCTCCTTCAGCGATAAGTTTAGCCTCGCAAAAAGCTACTTTCGCGCGCTAGAGCTTGAGGTACGCGACTTTTTGACGAAAAATCCGCACGCGCAAATTTCGACGCTTTTTATCGGCGGAGGCACGCCAAGCGCCGTAGATGCGGGGCTTTATAATGAAATTTTTGCGCTGCTCGCGCCGCGTTTTGCCGCCAAAGCCGAAATCAGCTCGGAAGCCAACCCAAACTCCGCTAGCCCCGCTTGGCTTAGGACGATGCAGGGGCTCGGCGTAAATCGCATCAGCTTCGGCGCGCAAAGCTTTAACGACGCCAAGCTAAAGTTCCTCGGTCGCGCGCACAGTGCGGCGCAGATTTTTCTGGCGGTGCAAAATGCCAAAGCAGCGGGCTTTGATAATATAAATTTAGATCTAATCTATGCGAGCAAATTTGACGATAAAAGGAATTTAAAATTTGAAATGGATGAGCTTGCGCACTGTGAAGTGCCGCATCTAAGCGCCTATGCGCTAAGCCTTGAGGAGAATACGCCCTTTTTCGGGCGCGAAAGCTTCAAAAAGGAAAGCGTGGCTCTAGCCAAATTTCTCTTTGCTCTTGCGGCAGATAGCGGCTTTAGCCAGTATGAAATTTCAAATTTTGCCGCGCGCGGACTGCGCTGTAAGCACAATCTCTCCTACTGGCGCGGCGAAGATTACGCTGGATTCGGAGCATTTGCGGTCGGAACTAGCGGATGGGTGCGCCTTAGCTCGCCTAAAAATTTGCGAGACTACATTGCAGATCCGCTGCAAAAACAGCGCGAAGCTCTAAGCGCGCAGGATAAAAAGCTTGAGCGCATATTTCTCGGGCTGCGCTGCGTTTTGGGGCTTGAAGCGCAAATTTTAGACGCCGCGGAGCTAAGCAACGCGCGGCTGCTAGTGCAGGCAAAAAAGCTGAAATTCGGCGAGGGTAAATTTTATAATCCTAACTTTTTGCTCGCCGACGAGATTGCGCTTTTTATCACGCAAGAAAGCCGCCGCGGGCGCTAAATTTAAGATTAATGAAATTTTAGTTAAAATACGCCACTTTTTACGTTAGGAAATTTTATGTTTGGTATCAGTATGCCTGAAATTACGGTCATTTTAATCATCGCGATAATCGTGCTGGGGCCCGAAAAGCTTCCAAAAGTGCTGGTCGAGCTCGCGAAATACTTCAAAGTCATCAAAAAAACCATCAACGACGCAAAATCGAGCTTCGATCAGGAGCTTCGCATCGCCGAGCTCAAAGAGGACGCCAAAAAATATAAAGAGAGTATCACGCAAGCAAGCGAAGGCGTGCGCAAAAAGCTCACGTTTGAGGAGCTTGACGAGATAAAAGGCGGTATCGACTCGGTCAAAGAGACGCTAAATGCTGGGCTAAAAAACATAGAAGGCTCCGTAAAAGATACGCTAAATTCCGCGGAAGTCTCGGCGCAAAAACAAAGCGAGACGGCAAATTTAAAAGCAAATTCGAGCGGCGGAAATTCCGCGCAAAGCTCGGGCGCCGCGAACTCTGCGCAAGGCTCCGCCGGCGGCGTAACAAATTCTAGTGCCGGAGACAAAGGCAAAAATTCTAGCGCCGAAAGCGAAAGTGAAAATTCCATGCCGAGCGCGGGCGGCGGCGCGGAAAATTCCGCACAAAATACCAATGCAAGCGGCGAAGCAAAAAGCGGCGCGGAAAATTTAAATGCAAATTTAAACGGCGATGCGCAAAATTCTATGCAGAATTCCGCGCAAAATAACGAAGTGCAAAAATCATAATGAGAGAGAAATTTAATGTTTGAAGAGCTAAAACCGCATCTAGCCGAGCTTCGCAAGCGCCTAGTTATCTGTGTTCTGTCCGTCATCGTCCTTTTCATCGCGTGTTTCGGCTTTTGGGAGGATATTTTAGGCTTTATGACCCGCCCGCTAGTGCGCGTGCTTCCCAAAGGCAGCGAGATCATCTTTACCCAGCTCGGCGAGACCTTTTTTACTGCGATGAAGGTGTCGTTTTTCACCTCGTTACTTCTAGCGATGCCGATAATTTTCTGGCAGGTGTGGCTTTTCGTAGCGCCTGGGCTTTACGACAACGAGAAAAAATACGTCATCCCCTTCGTTAGCGGCGCGAGCATTATGTTCTTTTTAGGCGCGGCGTTTTGCTATTTTTTCGTAATCCCCGTCGCGTTTAATTTCTTGGTAAATTTTGGCGCCAAGCAATTTACTGCGATGCCTACAATCGGCGAATATGTAGGCTTTTTCGCCAAGCTCGTCGTCGCATTCGGCATCAGCTTCGAGCTTCCGGTGGTGACCTTTTTTCTCGCCAAGATCGGGCTTGTGACGAACAAAAGCCTGAGCGATTTTTTCCGCTACGCAATCGTCATTATTTTCATCTTTGCAGCGGTCATGACGCCGCCGGACGTGCTTAGTCAGTTTATGCTCGCAACTCCGCTAATTGCACTTTATCTGCTCTCAATCTTCATCGCCAAAATGATAAATCCGTATAAGCAGGAAGATGACGAAAGCGAAAATTCCACGGACGTAGCGCAGGCGTGAGATGGCGGATCTAAATTTAGTTGGCAGCTACGATTACGAGCTTCCTAGCGAGCTCATCGCAAGCGCGCCCATGATGCCCAAACAAAGCGCGCGCCTGCTGATCTATGATCGCGCCAAAGAGCAGATCACTCACGCGCACTTCGGCGATCTGGCGGACGTCCTGCCGCCCTGTGATATTATTTTTAACGACACGCGAGTAATTAAGGCGCGCCTATTCGGTCACAAAAATAGCGGCGGCAAGATCGAGCTTCTGTTAAACTCGCCGCTTGAGGGCAATAAATTTAGCGCCTATATTCGCGGTAGCGTCAAAGCAGGCAGCGAATTAAAATTTCAAAGCAATCTTAATGCGCGCGTTTGCGAGCTGATGGAAGGCGGGCTTCGCATCGTGCAGTTTGAGCAGGGCGGCGAAGCTTTAAACACCCATGATGTTTTTGAAATTTGCGAACGTATCGGCCATGTGCCGCTGCCACCGTATATCAAGCGCACCGATACCAAGCAGGACGAAAGCTGGTATCAAAGCATCTTCGCGCGCGAGCAAGGCGCCGTCGCCGCACCCACCGCGAGCTTGCATTTTGATAGCGAGATGATCGCCGATTTGCGTCAAAATCACGATATCCACTTCATCACGTTGCACGTGGGCGCGGGCACCTTTAAGCCCGTGGAAGTAGCGGATCTGCGCGATCATAAGATGCACGGCGAGCTCTACTCTATCCCGCCGCAGACCGCGCAAATTCTAAAAAGCGAGCGAAAAATTTTAGGCGTGGGTACGACGGTGACGAGAACGATCGAAAATTTTGCACGCAATGGGCAAAGCAGCGGAATCTGCGAGCTGTTTTTGCACCCGGGCAACCCGCCGATAAGACAGAATTTTTTGCTTACAAATTTTCACCTACCTAAATCCACGCTGATAATGCTCGTAGCGAGCTTCATCGGGCTTGAGCGCACGCTTGAGCTCTACCGCATCGCAGTGGAGCAAAGATACCGCTTCTACTCCTATGGCGATGGGATGCTTGTGCTATGAAAGCCGTGGTTTTAGGCGCGCTAGCAATATTGTCTGCGACGGCAGGTTTTGCGGCAAGAAAACTTTTTGCTAAAAAGCCCGCCGTAAGCGGCAAAATTTTCTCCGCTGCGCCTAAAGCCAAAGAAAGCGATTCCATCGTGCCTAGACGCGAGGATATCGCGCAGATCGATATTTTAAAAATTTTAAAATTTCAAAGCGAAATTTTATTTGAGGAGTGCACGAAATACGACAGCACGCTCTATCTTAGCTTTCCACCGCAGCTACCGCGTATCTACGGCGGCGAGGTGCTAAATCTCACTAGCGCGGTCTTTGACGCGTGCGAGTTCTTCCTACAAAATATTGCTGAACCGATCCGCGTAAGCGTGGAATTTAGTAGTAAGGAACTTAGAGCAAATATGAGCTCTATCAAGCTTGACGTGCGAGTAGGTATCGATCGCGAGCTAAAGGATCCGCGCACCTATGCGCTTAAAAGTGCACTAGAAAGCGCCGCTAGTACGGACGATGAGTATCTTACTTCAGCGCAGACCCATTTGCGTGCACTCGGTTCGCATCCAAGTATTGGAGCCGACGGGCGCGGAACCTTTATCAAAATGGATGCCGTGCTTAGCTGCTTCGCGCAGCAGAGCTTTAGCGCCAAAAAATACGACTACAACGTCATCATCACGCATAAAAACCGCGCGATCTTCGAGGAGCTGCGAGATTTTTTGAACGGGCTTGGTTGCGACGTGATGCCAAACTCCAACTGGGAGAGCGCAAAGAGGCATCTAAACGACTTCATCTACGTAGCCGACGTCGTCATCCTTGACGCCGAGATCCTGCGCGCCAATATAAGCGAAATAAACTACCTCAACGCGCTGGAAAAAGACGGGGTGTTTTTCATATTTTTACTTAAAAACAAACACTCATTCAAGGTGCTGGAAGGGCTAAATTTTAAATTTTTCAAGCTTGAAATGCCATATTTCTACGACGAGTTTTACGCCACGCTTGATCTCATCGAAAAGATCAAAAACGATGAGAACTTCTTGGGGCTGTAGCGAACGGGTAACGACAAATTTAAAACCAAAGAGATTGAAGTGCTATATTTTGACTTAGATTGGATCAGGGGCAATATAAAAGATAGCGAATATGCTTTAAGAGAGCGGCGGTACGAGGCGTATTTAGCAGGGCTGCATAAAAATATGCATACGCTAGAAAGAATTTTTGCGGGCATAAACTTCAACGATGCGCTATTGCTACCCAAAAAGCAAATTAATGAAAAGTTGCATTTGAAATTTTACATCGGAGATTTGCAAAATGGATATTATGAACTAAAATGCGCTATGAGCTCGGATCAAAGATGCGACGCGGCGCCCGGGGAAATAATAACGAGCGAGATATTTTACGAAAATGGCAATTACCGCTTCTCTTTCATTCTCGCTTGCTTGAAGGAATACGCCGTTAATTTCTCCAGTATAGATAGCCTTAAATTTAACGCGATTTCGCAGAAAAAATATAGTCGCGAGTTTAAGAAATTGAAACTTTCATAGTAAATCCAAACCTCAGTTTTTTACATATAAAATTTCATCCGCTAAAGATTGCCGCCTCAGTATTTATCTCATTTACAATCCAAAATTAAAAATATTAGCTAGCGAGGTTTTGGGAGGTATGGATTTTGATTTAGGCACGAGCTTTCTGGTAAACTATGCGAGCTTCGGAGGTATAAAAATTTTAGTTTTTCGTGACTTAGAATGTGTCGCGTACTTCAGGTCAAAGCGTAGCGATGTGAGATAAAATTTTGCTCGCTCGAGTGCTGAGGCATTATGCTTTTAGAAAAGACACAAAGTAACGTAAATTTCGCTGTGTCTTGTAGCTAAAATCCATTAAATTTAAGCCAGAATCATTCGGCGGCAGTGTTATTCGCCAAACCCTCTAAGGCAAAATCTCTAAATTTAAGTTCTGGACATCATATGCAAGCAGATTTCCTTCTGCCCTTAAAGCATTCAAATCATATTAAAATTTGAACTTCCAAGCGAATCTAAAGAATTTTGGAAATCACTACGTTGCATTTAAAAGCGCGCTAGATAAGAGATATAAAAAACTAGCAAATTTTAAAATTTAGCCAGACGAACTTTGTTCGCGATTTAAATTTTATCTTTCGCCCTCTTTTTTAGCCCTGACCGCCTCATAAAGTTCGTCGATCGAGGTTGCGGACGAGCCCGAATATTTCTGCGCCACTCGCATGGTCTTTTTGCCCCACTTACCGTCGATTGTCACGCCGTAGCCGTTAAACATCAAATTACGTTGGATATAATAGACTTTATCTTGCTGCGTCATATTTTGTTGCTTCTGCACTTCGCGCTCAGCATCTTTTGCCTGCTCACTTTCATATACGGAAGCACCCGCTAAATACCCTAGAACTAAACCTCCCACAATTGGTACGACAGACGCAATAAATCTATTATTTACGCTAGAAGTCAAGCCTTCCAAAAATGCCTTTGCAATGCAAAACACTATAAAGCCCGGAATAAAAGCGAGAACGGCATTGAAGCCACCACCTATCACGTATGCGAGCATACAGACTAAAATAATAGCTACAAGCCCCTCACCCAAACCGCTACCGGCAAGGAAGCCTAGGAAAAAATTCATAATCTATCTTTTAAAATTTAAGTAATGTAATTCTCCAAAATTTAAATTTAATCGGAGAATTACAAAATTTCTCCGCCAGTGAACGGCGGAATATAGACTATTTAACGTGCTTCATAGTCCTATGAAATCGCAGACTGTGATCTCGCGCCATAAAAAAAGAACTAATTACGCCTATAACTCCTACAGCTATAACAATGTAAAATACGGTATCACTATTCTTAGTAAGAGCTCCCGCAAACCAAAGCCAAACTATAGAAATAAGAAGCGTCTTTATCCAAGGTCTGCTATAAGAGATCTCCGCCTGGCACCCACCGCATACGACCGCACCGTATTTGATGTCATCTTTGCCGCAAAAAGGACATTCCAAATATTCCGCCCGCTCATTCTCTGCCATAATTTCTCCTTTGAAAAAATATAGGTGGATTATATATATATATATAAGAGCGAGCTTAAAATTTAAAAAATTAGAATTTAAAATGAGAGAATTTTAGCGGCTCTACGCCGCTAAAATTTAAAGATTTTCGAATGGATTTACGACCACGTCTTTGCGATCGACTATGTAAGGTATAAGGGCTGCTTGGCGTGCGCGCTTGATAGCCTTTTCTACCATCTCTTGGTATTTTTTGCTAGTGCCGGTTAAGCGGCGCGGCATAATCTTAAAGCGCTCGCTTAGGCAGTGCTTTAGCAGCGCCGTGTCCTTATAATCGATAAATTCGATCTTTGCTTCCGTAAATTTGCAATACTTCCTAGTATATTTTCTCTTATCTGCCATGATTTTTCCTTAATTAAAATGGGATCGTGTCGTTGCCGTCATCGTATTTATCGGCATCGACGTCGACTTCCGGAATCGTGCTTTCGTAACTCTGCTCTTTTTGTTTAGGCGCATTGTAATCGTTTTTTGCGCCCCTAGAATTTGAGTTTTGTCTGTTAGCATAGCTATTTCCGCCGCCGTAATTACTACCGCCGCCATAGTTAGAATTTCCCCCGCCATAGCCGCCGGAGCTTCCGCCATAATTGCCGCCCTCGTAATTACCGCCTTGGTTATAACCGCCGCTTCCACCTTGATTGCTTCCTAGCATCTCCATAGTATCTACGCTGATGGAGTGCTTGCTTCGGTTCTGTCCGTTTTGATCCTGCCACTGATCTAGCTTTAAGCGGCCTTCGATCAAAATTTTACTGCCTTTTCGCAAGTATTGGTTTGCGATCTCAGCCGTACGACCGAAAAAATCTATGTCTATAAAGCACGTTTCTTCGCGTTTCTCGCCGTTTGAGCTATTATATCTGCGCGTGACGGCGATGCCGGTTTTACCTACGGCGGTGCCCGTTTGCAGATATCTAAGCTCGATATCTCGGGTCAAATTACCTACCAAAACTACTTTATTGAACATATTTTATCCTTTATTCGCCCTCTTTGGCTGCTTCTTCGGGTTCTTTCGGCTCTGCCGGCGCTTTTGGCTCGCGCTCTTTTTTCGCAGGGCTTAGCTTGATACCTTTGCTTAGCTTGTCCCAAGCGGAAATTTCACGCTTAGTCTCATATTTGACGGTTAAAAATCTAATGATATCTTCGTTGATGCGCAGATTTCTAACAAGCTCGGAGATCAAGTTCGGCTCGGCTTTAAAATAGATTACGAAATAAACTCCGCGCTCATATTTGTCGATCTTATAGGCTAGCTTTCTAGCGCCCATTTCGATTACGGAAGCGATCTCTCCGCCGTTTTTGGTTATGATTTCTTTGACGAAATCGACTTTTGTTTTAACTTCATCGTCTGTAAGCGTGGGCTTAACGATGAATAAAACCTCGTAGTTTCTCATAAATTCTCCTTATGGATTTTAGCTCGCAAACAGCGTCTGCGGGCAAGGATTTTGCAAAAAATGCGAAGGGATATTACTAAAATTTCACTTAATATTTGCTTTTTGCCCGAGCGAACTTAGCAGCATGCGCTGCAACCTCAAAAACGACGCGAGCAAAAGCTCGTCCTTCGCTACGTTCTTTTCGCTTTTGAGTTCAAATTCCAAATCGTTTAAGTGAGCGAAAATTTTATAAAACGTCCGCGTTGAAAAGCTGGTGGCGTAGCGCTGCATCTGTGCGGCCACGGAAGGGGGCGGCAGGTAGCCTAAAACCGCCTTAAAATCAAATCTACCGTTTATTTTCACGTAAGCGTGCAGCCGAAAAATTCTATAAATCAAGCGGTAGAAATAATTTATCAGCTCCATCTCGTTGTATCCGCCGCCCAGAGCCATTTTGTAAAAATCTACGCGAAAGTCGCTTAGTCCAAAAATTTTATCAAAAAGCTCGTCGTAGCTTACCTCGCTAAGGCCATAAACCATCAAATTTACGTTTTGCAGGTTAAGCTCTAACCCCAAACTTGCAAATTTCTCTATCTCGCTCGCGCTTAGGCTCAGGCTTTCGTTGTGGATGGCGTAGATCCTGCTAAGCGCGGCAGTGTTTGCAAAAAGCCCGCACATCTCGCATTTTTGCACAAGCAGCGCTATGGCTTCATTCACGCCCGAGGGTTTGAAAAACCTCACTTCGTTTCGTTCAAATTCCTTGATAAAATCCGCGCTCACCGAAATTTCGCTATCGTTTAGCTCATAAATTAGATGATTGTTCGCGTCCGCCTTGCACAGCGCGATGAGCCTTCGTAGCTCCTCTTTTTTGATGAGCGAGGCGGTTTTGATATGAAGCGTGTTGCTGCCGCCAAAAAGCGAGGGCTCCAAGAAGCTTCGCGCCTGCTCAAAATCATACTCCAAAAAATACAAACTCAAAAAATTTTTCGAGGCGTAAATTTGCTTCAGGCGCTGCGCGTAAAGCTCGTTTGAAAAATCGTCTCCGCCGCGCAAAAGCACGAAATTAGGCACCCTTCCGCTTGCGATAAGCCCGTCAAATTCTTTTCTATACATCAGATTTTCTTTACCACCCTGCCTAAGATCACTCCGCTAGCGATGTTTGCGTCCGTAAGCTCCACTAGTACGGGCGTTAAAATGTCGCCGGCGAAATTTGAAACCAAAATTTTAGCCCCTTTTAGCTTGTCGTCTAGCTTTGCGGTGACGGAATTTCCGTTTTCGTCGATGTAGCAGCGGAATTTTTTGCCCAAATTTTCTGCGGCCCAGCGCGCAAATTTTCGATCCATAAAATCAAACGCGACTTTGTCCGCCTCGCGCTCGAGCTCGTTTAGCCGCGTGCACGTCGCGTCTATGTTTAAAAGCAGGTAATTATAAAATTTCTCATCCCCCCTCATCTGCGCCTTTAGCAATCGGTGCAAAATGAGATCGGAATAGCGCCTAATCGGGCTTGTGAAGTGCGTGTAGTTATCAAATCCGAGCCCGAAGTGCCCGCGCGATTCGGACGCATACTCGGCGCGCTTTTGAGCCTTGATGATGAGCTTATCGACCTCCTCGCGGATCCCCATGGCATTGGCTTGAGCCTGGATTTCGCCGATCATTTTAGCAATGTTGCTCTGATACGGCGCGTCGATGCCAAACAGCGCCAGATCGTCAAGCAGAGCGTAAATTTTTTTAAGCTCCGCCGAGCCGTGATTTCTAAAAACGCCCCGCTCGATACGCGCCGCAGCGGCTTTGTTAGCTAGCAGCATACAATCCTCGATGAGCTTGTGCGACGGAGTGTCGGTCTCGAAACGGGTGGAGCTTATAAAACCGTGCTCATCAAGCGTGATGCGAAGCTCCTTGGTGCGGAAATCAAATCCGCGCTTTAGCCTCGCACGGCGCAGGCGCTCGCAAATTTCATTGAGCGGCAAGAGCCAGCTTAAAATTTCAGGTTCGCACGCCTTGCGGGTGCGTAAAATTTCATCAACCTCGTCGTAATTGTAGCGGCGCTTTGATCTTATAATCGCTTCGAAAAGCTCCTCTTTTTGCGGGTTTAAATTTTCATCCAAAGAGATTTTAAAAACAAAGGCCAGCCTCGGCAGATCAGGCATCAACGAGCAGATGTTTTCACTAAGCTCGCGCGGTAGCATCGGCACGGATCGGTGCGGGAAGTAGATCGAAAAGCCGCGAAATTTCGCCTCCTTATCGATCGGCGAGTATTCGCTTACGTATTCGCTCACATCGGCGATCGCGACGTAAAGCGTGCGCTTTTTTATGTCAAAATAGATCGCGTCGTCGAAGTCCTTGGCATCGATAGGATCGATGGTGCAAAAGGGCAAATGCTGCAAATCTACGCGCTGCGGATACAGCGCCTCGTCCACTTCGCTGCCGAAGCTTGCGGCTTGCTGCTTGCACGCTTCGTTAAATTCGTCGTTTTTATCGTAGATCGCTAAAGAAATTTTCTCATCGACGAAGGGATCGGCTAAGTTTCCGATCACCTCGGTAATTTCGTTCGTTAAATTATCGATCTTTAAAAGGGTATTCGGCGGTAGCTGCTTGAGCGATTTTTGCGTAGCTTTGAGCGGATTTGCGAGGCCGGTTTTGACGTTTACGCCTAAAATTTCGCGCCCGAAGCTTTTGATATAAACCACGCTCGTTAAAAACGCGGGCTTAATGCACATCAGCACCTTTGCGTGCAGGCGGGACTTTCTTGAGCTTAAAATTTTTGCTAGGATCAGATCGCCCAGATGCACGCCGCTTAAATATCTGTTTTCGATGATGAGATCAGCTTTGAAGCGATCGTCGAAGCTTTGCAGATAGCCCGTGCCGTCGCGCGCGATGTCGAGCCTGCCGAAAACATAGCCGTCGTTTAGATAGAGCTTGCCTTTGTGCGCGCTGATGGCGCCGATATTTAGGAGGTTACGCACGAGCTCCTTTTGCTCGCCGCTAAGATCCTTTTCAAATACGCCCGAGTTAAAGGCGCGCAGGAACTCTCTCATATCGAAATTTCGCCTTTAGCCTCTAAAAACGCCTCTTGCTCGAAGCCGAACTCGACTAGTAAATTTAAAGCGTTGTCGATGCTAAGCTCGTCGAAGTGATGGTAGATATTGACCGCGGTTTTGGCGATCTTTAGCATCGCGTAGCGGGATTTGTTCTCAAAAGGCGCGTCGTCGGGGGCGTTTGAATACAGCGCATCCTGCGCGATCTGCTCTAGCCCGAAATGCGCGAATAGCGCGTGCGAGACGCTTTCGCGGTTCGTGCCGCTAAATTCCATCTCCACGTCGGTAAAATCCTGCGGAAAGATCGAGCCCTTGATGGCGTGGTAAAATTCCTCCGCCTTGCCCGCCGCGCACACCTGCTCGTCGATAAAAACCCGCCCAAACTCCACTAAAATCACGCTTGAGAGTATGTTTTGCTCGATCTGCGGGTAGGATTTGATCCACGAAAACATAAGCAAATTTCGCAGCAGCGAGACCTGCGTGAGCTTTTCGCGGTCGATGCGATACGCATGTAGGCTCGGCTTTAGCATCTCGTCAAATACGGCGAATAGAAAAAACGCCCGCATCTGCTCGCGCCCGTAAAGCTCGAACGCTCGCTGTAAATTTAGCGTCTTTAGCGCCGTGTCGCCTTGCTCCTGTTTCGGCGGCTGCTCTCGCCCCTGCTCCTGCGCCCTTCCCCATTCTTGCTCCTGTTTTTGTTGCTGCGCTTGCCCCTGCTCTTGTATCGGCTCTCGTCTATGCACTCGTTCGGCTTGCGCGGAAATGCTCGAACCTAGCGCGCAATCAGCTCTCATGGCGGCGCTCTGATTTTGTGGCGGCATATCGCTCGCAGCTTGCGAGGGGTTAAATTTAAAATTCTCGTCGCTGTAGTTCACGCCGTTTGCGTCATTTGAGTGATTAAATTTAAGACTGTCGCTCCGATCTGCTAAATCTGCGCCTTCTTGCTCGCTCAAGATGCACTCGTTTTGCTGCCACTCGTCTGTAGCATCTTGTAAGCCGTATCCTATGGACTTCACAGGCTCCGTGCTTTGGAGATCGCACTGCTCATCCGCGGCACCGAAATTTTGCCGCGCGAGCTCTTCGGCGCTAAATTTAGACAAACCGCAAAAGGCCAAATCTAAAATTTTATCCGCCAGGGGGGCATTTTTTGAAATTTGCAAAGCGAGCCTGACATCCGAACTATCCGCGTCAAACGATGCTAAAATTTTTAAAATTTCATCGCTAAAACCCGCGAGTGTGCCTATTTTTTGGGTTATAAATTTATTCATTTTAAAAAGCCGTTCAATATAAATTTCGCACAATCATATCAAATTTTAACTCAAATTGCAAAGCAAAACGCCGCCGTTGCGCCCAAATTACGCTTCGACTCGCGAGGCTTTTGAAGCGCTTTTTTTACGCCAAAAAATCGCGGATCAAACCGCCATTTATCGTGACGGCAAAACCGAAATTTCATACGCTGTTTTATAAAATTTTAATCCCCTTTCGTATAGAATGCATCGAAATTCCGTTTATAAAGAGCTTGATTTGGATAAATTTGAAGTCAGCACTGCGCTAAGAAAAGAAAGGACTAGTGACTACGACAAAGAGCCGCTAGTTTTGCGGGATTATTCTGGCTTTCCTTTAATTTTACACTATTTGATTATTTTAATATTTTGGATTACTGCTTCTGGGTTTTGCATTAGTTGCTTAGACGATTTTGAAAGCGGTATTTTAGATTTTGATCGCGACGAAGACGGCAGTCCAAACGATACTTTTCCAGATACGACTCCGGCTTCGAATAAAACTTCACCTATTGTGATCGATTTAAACGGCGACGGAGTAAAAACAATATCAAGAAAAAACG
>NZ_CALKTT010000100.1 GCF_937997535.1 uncultured Campylobacter sp. | reverse complement strand
AATTCCAAAAATTCCAAAAATTCCAAAAATTCCAAAAATTCCAAAAATTCCAAAAATTCCATTCCTCTCAATTCTGCAAGTAAAATCCCAAATCCTTGGCAAAATTCCATCCATAACAAAGCTCGCAAAATCATACTTTAAACTAGCTTTTGTTACAATCACAAGTTTTTAAATCCAAGGACAATTATGAAAAAGCTTATATTTTTTATCGCCACCCTGCTTTGCTCTTTGAGCCTTTACTCCGCAGACGCTAACCCGGATGCGCCGCTTAAGCTCGATCCTAGCGTTGTACACGGCGAGCTGGCAAACGGCGTGAAATTTTATATCCTCAAAAACGACGTACCGAAAAAAAGCGCGCTTTTTTACCTCGATGTAGCCGCGGGCAGCGTCGATGAAAATGACGACGAGCAGGGGCTTGCGCACTTCGTCGAGCATATGGCTTTCAACGGCAGCGAGCACTTCGATAAAAACGAGCTAGTTCATACCTTGCAGCGCCTGGGAGTAAAATTCGGCGCCGATCTAAACGCGCAAACGGGTTTTGAAAACACCACCTATAATATCCAAGCCCAGGTTAATGACGAGACGCTAAAGGACGTATTTTTGGTGCTGCAAGATTACGCGGGCGGCGTTAAATTTGACGAGAACGAGACGCAAAAGGAAAAGGGCGTCATCCTAGAGGAAGCCAAAAAAGACTTCGAAAGGCGCTTTTACGAAAAACGCGCCGCTTATCTGTATCCGGACTCCATCTTTGCAAGGCGCTTTCCGATCGGCAAAAACGAAATAATCTCGGGCGCTACGAGTGAGCAGCTAAAGAAATTCTACGCGCGCAACTATCTTCCGAGCGCTATCAGCGTAATCGTCGTGGGCGACGTGGACGTGGACAAGATAAAGGCGCTGATAGAGGG
This sequence comes from uncultured Campylobacter sp., assembly GCF_937997535.1. Lineage (GTDB taxonomy): Bacteria > Campylobacterota > Campylobacteria > Campylobacterales > Campylobacteraceae > Campylobacter_B. The sequence goes on along the minus strand of NZ_CALKTT010000100.1, from coordinate 2,097 downwards.
GCATTTCGGCTCTCTTAAGCCAAAAGGCGAGCGCATACCGCGAGATCTGCGCCTGCGCCCCTTTGAAGCGGGCTTTTCAAATATCTACGAAACCGAACTCGGCACCAATGTCGCCAGCGTGCTCTACGCGGGCAAATACGAGCCGCTTTCCACCGTGGGTGCGCTTAAAAACGCTTGGCTGCAAGTCTATGTCGCAAGCCTGATGAGCCTAGGTTACGACGCGATGAACGTAAATTCAAAAACGCCGCTTAAAGCCTATTTCGGCTCGGACGATCTGTTTAAAAGCCGCAGACTCTACAGCCTAAGCGCCAATATTTTCGACTTTGATACCAACGCGACGCTTAGCAGCCTTTTTAGCGCGATCAAAGGGGTGCGCGAGCACGGATTTCCCGCCGAGGATTTTGAAAGCGTAAAGGAGAGGCTTAAAAATAGCGTCGAAGCGGACCTGCTGAAAAACGATACGCAAAGTTCGCAGGTGGACGCGATCCTGGACTACGTGCAAAACGGAAATTTTAAGCTCAGCAAAAAAGACGAGCACGATCTAAGCCTTAAAATTTTAGACGAGATTACGCTTAAGGACGTGAATGAATTTTTCGTGCGGATCACGGACGGCGCGCACTTTACCGAGCTTATTTCTACTAAAAATTTAGGTCTTAGCGAGGCCGATGTAAATAAACTCTACGCAGACGCCGCCCCGTTTGATTTCAGCGGCGCGTCGCTCGGCAAAAAGGAGCTTGCGGGCGCAAATTTAAACCCTGCGAAATTTAGCGCGAAAAAGGGCAGCAGCGGCACTGAAATTTTAGAATTTCCTAACGGCGCAAAGGTCATTTTAAAGCCTCTTAAAAGCGAAAAAAATCGAGTCAAAATCGTAGCGGTTAGGCGCGGAGGCTACGCAAATCTCGGTAGGGCAAGGGGCGAAATTTTAACCTCGCTGCTAAACTCCGGCACGATCGGCAGCCTCAACGAATATGAAGCCAAACGCCTGACAGCGAAGTTCGATTACGCGCTTAAATTTAGAATGGACGATTCCACCAGCGGCTTTAGAGGAAGCAGCGCGAGCAAAGATCTACAGGCTATGGCGCGCGAGCTATACGCGAGATTTAGCGAGCCGCTAATCCACGAATCCGCGTTTGTGAAATACCAAACCGACGCACTCTCGGCGATAGCGCTGCGCGACGAGACGGCGCAGTTTAAATTTAGCGAGCAAATTTTAAAATCGCTCTACGCTGAGGGGCTTTCTCAAAAGCTGCCCCTAAGCGCTAGCGACGTAAAAAGCGCAAATTTAAGTGAGTTTCAAAAGGATGCAGATGAAATTCTATCGGGTGCGGGGGATTTTATCTTCATACTTAGCGGCGATTTTGATCCGAAAGCCGCGAAGGAAATTTTGGCCAAATACGTGGGAAATTTAAAGCCTTCCAAAGGGGGCGCCGCGCCTAAAATTTCAGCGCTTAAAACCGCAAACGGTACGCTTGAGCAAAACTACGGCGATAGCGATAAAAGCGAAGTGCAGATGATCTTTTTAAACTACGAGCCCGGGAATTTCGACTTTGCGAACACATATAAATTTCAAGCTCTAAGAAGCGTGGTCGATACGCGCATCGTCGAGCAGATCAGAGAGGCGCGCGGGCAAATTTACTCGGCGCTCGTAAGAAGCTCGTACGTGCAGTTCCCGCATATCGCCGCGAGCTTGAACGTCTCCTTTTCGTGCGAGCCGAAAAACACCGCCGCAGTCGTTGCGGAGGTGCGCGAAATTTTAAAACAGATCGAAAACTCGGGCGCGAAAGATAACGAACTGGCAAATTTCAAAAAAGCGCAAATTTTATCGACCAAAAGAGCTGCGCAGACGAATGATTTTTGGCTCGGCAACATCGCTGCAAACGCGCTTTACGGCTATCCGCTCTACGATGAAAAAAGCTACGCCTCAAGCGTGAACGCAGTAAAAAGCGCGGACGTGCAGGAAGCTGCAAGGATACTTCGCGAGCATCTATTTACGGCGATCTTAAATCCGAAGGAGCGTTGATGTTTGCTTCGTTTTTTAAAAGCAAAAAATGGGCATTTTGGGCATATTCCGGAATATTTTTTCTAATTGCGATCAAT
>NZ_CALKTT010000099.1 GCF_937997535.1 uncultured Campylobacter sp. | reverse complement strand
CGTGCGTGCCATGGCTGAAGTTCATCCTAAAGGCGTTGCAGCCCGCCTTTACCATTGCGCTCATCATCTCTTCGCTGTCGCTTGCGGGTCCGATGGTCGCTAGGATTTTGGTTTTTTTAAGCATCTTTTCTCCTTTAAATTTAAAATTTTATCGCCGCATTGGGCGAAATTTTACGCAAAATTTTGAAATTTCTAAATTTTTAAAATTCGCTAGGCGAAGGAATTTTAAAATTTTATGGCGCGGGAGAATTTTAGAATTCTACGGCATGGTGAAATTTTAAAATTTCATAGCTTGCGGTGCAGGTTAAATTCTAAAAATTCGCGTTTGAATGGAATTTTTTAAAATCTCCTATATACGTAAAGCACGAGCAAAATTCTAAAATCCTCGCCGAAGTAAAATTTTAAAATTCTTGCCCGAGCGAAATCGAAAATTCCTCTTTATCGCATCATTTCCGCGTCAAATTTTGCATCATCAAAGCTCGCTCCTAAATATTCGCAAGCACTTTTTGCGTCGCGAAGTGCGTTGCCTAGGCAGCTCGTAGCACCTGGGCTTGGGGTCATATTAAAGATAATCCCTGGATTTTCGCCTATTCTAGCTTCGCCTAAAATCAGCTTTTTTTGCGAGTGTGAGATTACTTGTGGGCGCACGCCGCCAAAGCCCTTGGCGTAGTAAATATCCTCCTCGCGGATGCTAGGTATGATCTTGCGCGCATTTTTGACGAAAAGCTTTTTGCCTAAAATCGGTATCTCAAAGCCTATATTGCGGATTAAGAAATCCCTTACCTCGCTATCGCCAAAATTTTGCCAAATGACCTTGGCTACGTCCATGTCAAAATTTAATGATTGAAAAAATTCCGGCACCGAACGACAGCCCTTGTAGCGCTCGAGCTTTGGCATCGTAAGCGCGGTAGGGCCAAATCTCGTGCAGCCGCCTGCGAGCAAATCCGGATCGCCGTGAAGCGCGGCAAATGGAAGCTTTGGGTTTTGCATCATGTAAACCTTGCCATTTAGAAGCTTTTGCTTGGTTAGATAGAAGCTGCCCGCAATGCAGATTGTGCTAAGATCCTGCCCAAGCCCCATTTTGTGCGCGAGCCACAGCGAGTGAGCGCCCGCATCTACGACTACAAAATCAGCGCTTAGCGAGAGTCTATTTGCGGTGCGGATATAAAACTTATCGCCTACTTTAGTGATGTTTTGCACCTCGGTGTTGAGGTACAGATCGCAGGTTTTGCCATCCACGTTTTTAGCGTTTTGCACGAAGGAATTCGCCATCGCGCCATAATCGATCGTCGTGTAAACTCCCGATTGTACGCCCATCGCGATGATATCCTCCGCTCGCTCCTCGCCGCGTCCGTCAAAAACTAGCTTGGGCTCGATTTTTTTGAGCTCTTCCTTGTCGAAAAGCTGCAAATACGGATAAAGCTCTTTAAATTTCTCAAAGCGGTCTTTAATTAGCTCTACCTCACTTTCGCCCACGCCAAGAGCCATTTTCTGCCCCTGAAATAAAAATTTATTCTCATATCCGTGCTTTTGGCAATACTTCACGATCATATCCGCCTTGCGCTTGACTTCGGTCGCTTTTTGCAGGTCGTAGTTGGTCTCGATGTCGCCGCAATGAATCGTCTGGGAATTTGCACTGGCTTTAGAATTTAGCGTCGCAAGCCCTTCGTATTTTTCAAGTAGAGCGATATTTTTGATTCCGCTAAATTCTGCCAGCACGTACGCTAGCGCGCTGCCCGTGATACCGCCGCCTATGATGATTACTTCGTAATGTTTTTCTTGCATGCCCTTTCCTTATCGAATTTGGCTACAATTGTGCGAAAATTTCGCTTAAAAGCTAGTTATAAAAGCGTGAATTTAGATGATTTTATATAAAATTCGCACCATTTCATTTTGGGAGTAGTATATGAAAAAATCGATTCTTGTCGGATTAAGTTTGATTATAGCCACGTCGCTGTGGGGCGCGGATAAGAAAGTTTATCGCCTTAAGCTAGCTCAGACTTACGAGCTTAGTATGCCTATCGTAGGCGATGTCGCCAAGCGTATGGCAGATCTTGCAGATAGTATGTCTGATGGCAGGCTGAAAATCAGCATCGACGCGCCTAGCAAACATAAAGCACCTTTTGCGATCTATGATATGGTCAAAAACGGACAATACGATTTAGGCTATACTGCGAGCTACTATTATAAAGGCAAAAATAGCGCGAATATGCTGTTTACGACCGTGCCTTTTGGTATGACGAAAGATGAGCAACACGCTTGGTATTACTTCGGTGGAGGCAAGGAGCTAGCGGATAAATTCTATGCTAAAAGCAATCTAAAGGTCTTTAATATCCTAAATAGCGGTATGCAGATGGGTGGTTGGTTTAAAAAAGAGATTAATACGCTAGACGATTTAAAAGGGCTTAAATTTAGAATTCCAAGCTTTGGCGGGGAGGTTATGAGCCGCCTTGGCGTCGCAGTCGCTACGATACCGGTAGGTGAGCTATATATGGCGCTAGAGATGGGCACCATCGATGCGGTAGAGTGGGCAAGTCCTAGCTTTGATATACCTCTAGGCTTTCACAAGGTCGCAAATTACTATTATACGGGATGGCAAGAACCCGCTAGCGAGCAGCAGATAGTGATAAATCTACAAACTTGGCAGAAGCTTCCTAAGGATTTACAAAATATCCTAGAGGCTTCGATCGCAAAGGCGCGCGAATACGCAGAAAACGAGACGTTTTATAAAAACGTAATAATTTGGGACGAGATCAAAAAGAAATATCCGAACGTTCAGATTCGCTCTTTTTCGCCTGAAATTATGCGTGCGCTTCGCAAGGCGACGGATGAAATTTTAGCCGAAGAAAGCGAGAAAAATCCCGATTTCAAAGAGATTTGGGAGAGCCAAAAGGCGTTTTTAGCTAAAGCTAGAACGTGGACGAAGATGGGCGATTTTACATATATCGAAAAAACGGGCGACGTTGAAGCCGAGCAGAATTTTACCGCTTCGGTGAAAAAAATCTCTGTTCCTGAGCCCGTAAATAGCGCAGCCAGCGAGATAAATGCAAGCACTGCCGCACCAAAAAAAGAGGATAATCAGACGAAATAGTGCTTCATTTTTTAGCTGTATTTTTATGCCGCGCTAAACTAAGCGCCAGATAAAGGTGTATGCGGCTTAAATTTGATCGGCAATTTAGACAATTTAGGCGAGGCGCGGGTGATTAAAATGAGGCGATTTACTTATTTGCAGCTGCATAGTTTGGCAGTATCTTTAAAATTTTAATTTATGAAAGCGGTGATGAAATTTTATCGCCGCTTTAGCATTTAAGTTAAGGTGCGCAATTCGCATCACTGCGTTTAAGCCCAATTTAAAAGCCGCTCGGTCGCCGCCGCACAAAGCTAGAATTTTATCAAGCTCCAAGCCTCTTCTATTTTTGCTTTATTCTTTTATCTTTTGCGTTATTTAAGCTTGATATTTTGCCGTGCTCGCTTGCGGGCGACATCGCGCGGGGGAGAATTTAATCTTACTTTTTCATTTCGCGTAGTTAGCGGAGGAGCTTTGGCGAAGCGTGCCAATCTGAGATTTTAAATTAGTAGCGTTCATAAATTCCACATTTTAAAATTTTAATGTTTTTGTCTTGCCGATACCGCTTTTAAATGAAATTTGCTTCGGGTTTTCTTTCTATATAAAAGCGACAAACTTCAAATAAAATGCAAAATTTTAAAATTTATACGCTTAAACATCACAAGTGAGGAGAATTTAAAATTTTGTCTTTCGGAGATTAAGCACGAAGCATATTAGAAAAAATTTTGTAGGTCAAATTTCATTTTAAGCGATTGCAGATTTAAAGCTTGTATGCAAATACTTTTAAAGCCTGCTCTAGTTAGAATTTATCACTAAACTAGACAGGCTCAGCCTTGGAATTTCACCGCGCCAATTTTAAAATTTTGCGCGAGCTGGGCTTAAAATTTTAAAATTCGATTCTACCTGCGAAAACTCTTAAATTCCGCGGCTTAGAATTTTGATGGAGAATTTTGCTGCAACGCTACTTTTGGGCGCGCGATAAATTACACGGCTGCAAAGCCGCGTAGAATATTGAGCTAGGCTCGCTGCTGCAAGCCTAGCGAATGTCGTAAGCTAAAAAGGCGCTACTGCAAAGCGTAAAATTTTATTTCAAAGCCTTAAAAAGCTTGACGCTATCGAGCTGCTCCCACGGGTACTCGTCGTTTCCGACCTGTCCGCGTGCGGCGACGTCGGCGTAGAGAAAGCTTCCTTTGCCCGGGCGATCAAGGCCGAATTTATCGATGATCCAGCGCGGCGTGAGCGGAAATTTTTCAAGCACGAAAGCGGACAACTCATCGTCGCTTGCCGCGCCCAAATTCGTCCCCATGCAATCGACGCTGACGCTTACCGGTTTAGCTACGCCGATTGCGTAGCTGAGCTGGACGATGCATTTTTTCGCAAGCCCCGCCGCGACGATATTTTTGGCGATATAGCGCGCCGCATAAAGCCCGCTGCGATCGACCTTGGTGTAGTCCTTGCTGCTTTGAGCGCCACCGCCTATAGGGCTGTAGCCGCCGAAGCTATCGACGATTAGTTTGCGCCCCGTTAGGCCGCTGTCGTGAAGCGAGCTGTGATTTACGTAGCGGCCGGTCGGGTTGATGTAGATGATCGTTTTGCTTTTGTCGTAAAGCTCCTTCGGAAGCCCCGCCGAATCGATTAAATTTCCGATCAGATCTCGGACGCGCTCGATACTCATGCTCTCGACGCATGGCGCTGAAACCACGATCGTATGGATGCTTTGCGGCTTGCACTCCTCAAAATTGCTCTTCGTGCCGTAATCGACGGTAACCTGCGTTTTAATATCGACGCCAAGCTCGTTAGGATGGGATTTTGCGTAGGCATAGACGTGATCGCAAAGAAGCCTCGCGTAGGTAATCGCCGCCGGCATAAAATTTTTCGTTTCGCAGCTTGCGAAGCCGAACATTATGCCCTGGTCTCCCGCTCCGATCTCGCCGCCCTCTTGATCGACGCCTTGGTTGATGTCGGGGCTTTGCTGGTTTAAAAATACGTCTACTTGCAGATCCTGCGGATGCAGGCACTGTGCGCGCGTGAAATGAGGGTTGTCGTTGTAACCGATCTCGCTAAGCGCGCCCTTCACGATATGGCGGTAATCGTCGTGGGTAAAGTCGATCTTGGCATTTACTTCGCCGCCGATTACTACGTGTTTGCCCGCGATGAAAACCTCCGCCGCGACGCGTCCGTTTAGATCTTGTTTTAAAATTTCATCCACGATGCTGTCTGCGATGATATCGGCGCATTTATCGGGATGTCCGGGGCTTACGACCTCGCTGGTAAATAGATACATATCTGCTCCTAATTAAAATTTCGGGGCATTTTATCTAACGAGGTTTTAAGATTGACTAAAAATTACGAAATTTCGCCCAAATTTAAATGCGCTTAAATAAAATTTCGATATATTTCAAACGACGTTTTGATTGAAAGGTAAAAAATGAGTTCAATTCAAAAATTAGTAGCTAGCTACAAAGATAAAAATCTAGTTCTGCGCATAGTTACAGGCTTGATAATAGGCGCCATTTTGGGCTTTGCCGCACGTTCAGCGGCAGGCGATATTGCGGCAGAGCACACTTCGTTTTTAATAAACGTAGTAGCTTTTGCGGAAATTTTAGGAAATTTATTCGTAGGCGCCCTTAAAGCGGTAGCTCCGATTTTAGTTTTTATCTTGATTTTAAGCTCGATCGTAAATAAACAATACGGCAGCGCAAGCGGCTTAAAACGAGTGGTTGTTCTATATATCGTAGGCACCTTTTTAGCCTCGTGCGTGGGGGTAGCAGCCAGCTTTTTATTCCCGACGGAGCTTGCTCTAAGCAATGTTGGCGCGGCGGAAAATACCGCTCCTGCGAGCGTTTGGATCGTGCTAAAAGATCTACTTTTTAAGGTCGTAGATAATCCGCTAAACGCTATCGCGCACGGAAACTACGTAGGAATTTTAACCTGGGCGATAGGTCTTGGCGTCGCGCTTAAATTTTGTACCAACGAAACGAAAAAAATTTTTACCGATCTGGGCGAAGCGGTAACCAAGATCGTGCAGTTCGTAATCCAGCTCGCGCCGTTTGGAATTTTCGGCCTAGTAGCCTCTACCGTGTATCAAACCGGCGTCGATGCGCTGCTGGGATATGCGCGAATCGTAGTCGTACTCGTAGGCGCGATGGCGTTCGTAGCCCTCGTGGTAAATCCGCTCATCGTCTTTGCGGTGATTAAGAAAAATCCATATCCGCTCGTATTTACCTGCCTGCGCGAAAGCGGCCTCACAGCGTTTTTCACCCGTAGCTCGGCGGCGAATATCCCGGTAAATTTAAACTTATGCAAAAAGCTCGGCATCAGCGACGAGCTAAGCTCGATCTCGATCCCTTTGGGAGCTACGATAAATATGGCGGGCGCTGCGGTGGTAATCGCGATCTTAGCGCTTGCCGCAGCTCATACGCTCGGTGTGCGTCCCGATTTTTGGACGGCGCTACTGCTTTGCGTGGTCTCGGCGGTCGGTGCGTGCGGCGCTAGCGGCGTGCCTGGCGGCTCATTGATGCTGATACCGCTTGCGTGCTCGCTCTTTAATATCTCAAACGACATCGCGATGCAGGTCGTAGCGATTGGCTTTATCATCGGTGTGATCCAAGACTCGGTAGAAACCGCGATCAATAGCTCCACCGACGTGATTTTTACGGCGATCGCGTCGCAAAGTATGCAAAAATAACTCACCTTAAAATTTTACCGCGAATTCCGCTGAGACGGCGGATCTCGCGGTTTTAAAATTTTACTTATTCTTTTTTGATAAAATTATCCAAAAATTTTAAAAGGAAATCGATGAATTGGAATTTAGGCGAGCTGTTTGCAAACGAAGCGGAATTTAGCGCCGCGATAGATAGCGCGGCCGCGCAGGCTAGGGATTTTGAGCTTAAATTTAAAGATAAGTTGCGCGCTCTTAGCGCGGAGGAGTTTTTAGGCGCGCTTGAGCTTTATGAGGGCATCAGCGAGCAGATCGGCAAGATAATGAGCTTTGCGCATCTTAGCTTTGCGCGAGATACGAGTCTCGGGGCGCAGCAGGCTAAGACGGAGCAGGCTTGCAACGACATTTCGCAGAGCCTACTTTTTTTCGAGCTTGAGTTTAACGAGCTTGATGCCGCAAAACAGGACGAGTTTATCGCAGGAAGCGGGAGATTCGGATACTATTTGAGCCTACTTAAACGGCGCAAAGCCCACCAGCTAAGCCTGCCGCAAGAAAGCGTGCTTTTAAAAACTTCGCCTGTAAGCGGCGAGGCGTTTTCGCGACTTTTTGACGAGAGCATGGCGCGGATGAGCTTTGATTTTCGCGGGCAAAAGCTTGGCGAGGAGGAAATTTTAAGCCTGCTTCATAGCCCTGATCGCGAGGTGCGAAAGGACGCCGCAGCCTCGCTAAGTGCGGTGCTAGAGCAAAATTCCCACCTGCTTGGCTACATCTACAATATGATCAAAACCGATCTTAAAATCCGCTGCGAGCTGCGCGGCTACGATAAAGCCGAGGCGGTGATGCACGAGGAAAATCAGATAAACATCGCAAGCGTCGATGCGCTGATCGCAGAGACGGAGCGAAGCTTCGGTCTAGTCGGCAAATTTTACGCCAAAAAGCGCGAAATTTTAGGCTACGACGCGCTGTATGATTACGACAGATACGCGCCGCTCGGGGGCGATGAGAGCGAGTTTAGCTTCGAGCAGGCTAAGCAGATCGTGCTTGCGGCGTTTGAAAAATTTAGCCCGAAATTTAAGCAGATCGCGCTGATCGCGTTTGAGCAAAACTGGATCGACGCGATGCCCGCGCAAAATAAGCAAAGCGGCGCGTTTTCGCATTCCGGCTCGCGCGACACGCACCCCTTTGTGCTTTTAAATTTTACCCGCAAGCGCCGCGACGTATTTACCCTCGCGCACGAGCTGGGGCACGCGATACATCAGTATCTAAGCTACGGCGTGGGCTATTTTAACTCTTTTACGCCGCTAACGACGGCTGAGACTGCGTCAGTTTTCTGCGAGATGCTGGTGTTTGATTATATGCGCGAAAATTTTTCAAATTTAAACGGCTTGCTAAATTTTAAAAGCGCCGCCTCGGACGGTTCGCAAAATTTTAAACGCAGCGCTTCGCAAGAGGCCCAGGGCGGTGAAATTCCAAACGAGCGCGCCGTAAAAAACTCCGCTTCGCAAGACTCTGCGGGTTCGTGCGAGCTTGCCGCTCGCGATACGGGTATGCCCTCGCAGACTGCAAGCGATAAGACCGCGCTAAGAGCGATGCTCGCGGCAAAGATCGAGGATATCTTCGCGACGCTTTACCGCCAGATCGGATTTACGACCTTTGAGCGGCGCGTGCATGCGAGTGCGGATGAGCTAAGCGTTGAGCAGGTGGGTGAGCTTTGGATGGAGGAGTCGCGCAAGATGTTTGCGGGCGAGCTAATCTTACAGGATCATTACAAAAGCTGGTGGAGCTACATCCCGCACTTCATCCACTCGCCGTTTTACTGCTACTCCTACGCCTACGCACAGCTTTTGGTGCTCGCGCTTTACGGGCTGTATAAGAGTGGCAGGCTCGAAAATTTCGTTCAAATTTACACTGAGTTTTTAAGCTCGGGCGGCAGCGACGAGCCGCAAAAGCTGGTGGCGAAATTTGGGTTTGACATAAATAAAAGCGAGTTTTGGCGCATCGGCATAGAGCAGGTCGCGGCGCTTGTAGATGAGTTTGTAAGGGGTTAGGATGATAGATAAAATTTTAAAAGACGATAAATTTATCGCTGCGAGCAGCACACATATAGGCGCGGTTTTGGACTACGTTTTGGCTCTTGGATATGGATTTGGCATCGTTGCGAGGACGGATCAGATAAAATTTGACCCGCCGCTGCCGGAGGAAATTTTAAAAAGCTTCAAAATGCCCGCGATCTTTTTGCAGCTAGAGGAATACACGCTCTCTAGCGCGCATCTTAGCAAGGATGAGCTGGTTTTCGAGGCAGGATTTGGGCCGCAGGATTTTGCAAGCACGCTTAGCGTGCCGTTTTACGCGGTCTTGCAGATCGTCGTGGACGGCAAGCCCATCGCGGTAAATTTTTCCCAGCCCGAGTCCGAGTGGCTTAAGCGCGAAAAATCGCGTAAAATTTTTTCAAAATGAGCGATATTTTAGAAGGTCTTAATCCCGCTCAGCGCGAGGCTGCGAGCCACGTGGACGGAGCGATGCTAATCTTAGCGGGTGCTGGTAGCGGCAAAACCAAAACGATCACCGCACGCCTTGCCTACTTGCTCTCAAACGGCGTGCCTGCAGAAAATACTCTCACGCTTACGTTTACGAACAAAGCCGCCGCCGAGATGCGCTCGCGAGCGCTTAATCTGATAAGCGGGCTAAATTTAAGCAGCGTGCCGCTTTTGTGCACCTTTCATAAATTTGGACTTCTGTTTTTAAAAATTCATATTAGCGAGCTTGGACGCAGCGCAAACTTTCAAGTAATCGATACGGACGATAAGAAAAAGATCATCAAGGGCTTTGAGATAAATTTGCCCACGTCGCTATTAGCGGCCAAAATTTCAACCTACAAAAATTCCCTAATCGACCCTAAAGATATCAACGAGCTTCTAAAGGGCGAAGATGACGAGCTAAGCAGGATGTATAGCGGATTTTACGCGCATTGCGCTAGAGCATATAAGCGCTACGAAGTGTATTTGGCGGCGAATAATCTAGTAGATTTCGATGATCTGCTAATTTTGCCGTATAAAATTTTAAACGCCAATGAGCGGCTATGCGATGAAATTTCGCGCCGCTACGCCTATATCACGGTCGATGAGTATCAGGACACCAACGACATTCAATTCAAACTGCTGCAAAAGCTTTGTGCCGCGCACGAAAACCTCGCGGTAGTGGGCGATGACGATCAGAGTATCTACGGCTGGCGCGGTGCGCGGATAGAAAACATTTTAAATTTTAAAGATCAGTTCTCAAACGTAAAATTTATCAAACTCGAGCAAAATTACCGCTCCACGGATGAAATTTTAAATGCCGCCAACGAGCTTATCTCGCATAACAAAAACCGCCTCGGCAAGAGCCTTACTAGCATGAACGGCGGCGGCGAAAAGATCGGAATTTTGCGCTCGGACGAGGAGGGTATCGAGGCGGCAAAGATCGCAGAAGCTATCAAAAAGCTGCTTTCAAGCGGCGTAGCGCCCTCTGAAATCGCCGTGCTTTACCGCGTAAACGCTCTTTCGCGCGCACTGGAAGAGGGGCTAAATCGAGCCAAAATCCCGTACAAAATGGTAGGCGGCGTGAAATTTTACGAGCGAGCCGAGATCAAGGATACGATCGCCTATCTACGCTTGGTAAACGACGAGCACGACGATTTTTCGATGAGGCGGATCATAAACGTGCCCAAGCGCGGCATCGGCAAGGTCTCGCTGGCAAAGCTCGAGGAGCTTTCGCGCCTGCGGCTTATCAGCCTATTTGACGCCTTTAGCGAGCCGGATGCGGGGCTTAGCGCCAAGGCGGCGCAGGCTCTAGCGGAGCTTAAAAGCGGTATCGCTTCTATCTCCGCGCTAGCGGATACTATCAAAAAAATAGACGCGCTGGAGCCCGCTTTCGGGCTAAAGGCTTACTACGCCTCGCTTCCAGACGGCGCCGATCGGGTAGCGAACATCGACGAGTTTTTGGCTATGCTGAAGGACGAAGCGAGCAATAAGCCCGATTTTGATCTGGCGGAATTTTTAAACGAGCTAAGCCTTCTTAGCGATCAAGACGCCATCATGGGCGATGCGATAAACATAATGAGCGTGCACGCGAGCAAAGGGCTTGAGTTCGAGCATCTTTTCGTAATCGGGCTGGAGGAGGGCTTTTTCCCGCTTTTGGGTGACAGCAATGACATCGAGGAGGAGCGTAGGCTCGCATACGTAGCGATTACGCGCGCCAAACGCACTCTCACGCTTAGTTTTGCCGCTAGCCGCTTTTATCGCGGCAAGCGCGAGAGGCTCGATGCTAGCAGGTTTATAGCCGAGGCGGGTTTGGTAGCTAAAGAGCCGCCGCGCGAGCAAAGCAGTGGCTTTAGTAAGGGCGAGCTGATCAAACACAAACTATTTGGGATCGGACAGATCACGGCGGTAAACGGCGATCGGCTCACTATAAATTTCGGCGGAATTTCGCGCGTAATAATGTCAAATTTCGTAGAAAAGATCGGCACTTATGAATAGATTGTTTTTGGCGGACAAACCCGCGGGCATCGGCAGCAATAAATTTTTAAGCGCTCTTAAGCGCAAATACGGCGTGAAAAAGGCGGGCTTTAGCGGCACGCTCGATCCCTTCGCAACCGGCGCGCTGATCGTGGCATTTGGGCAATACGCGCGCTTTTTTAGGTTTTTGAAAAAGGAGCCAAAAGTTTATACCGCGACGCTGTGGCTGGGCGCGCAAAGCCCAAGCGGCGATAACGAAAATATAGGGCGCGTGGAGCAAATTCCGCCGCTTTCGCGCGAAATTTTAGACGCTGCGATGGCGCAAATGCGCGGCGAGATAAAATTTATCCCGCCCGCTTTCAGCGCCAAGAAAATTGACGGCGTGCGCGCATACAAGCTCGCTCGCGCGGGCGAAGAGGTGAGCTTGAAAGAGAGCTCGATGCGGGTTTTTGATGCTGAAATTTTAAGCTACGCTCACCCCTTCGTAAGCTTTCGCGTTGCGCTTAGCGAGGGCGGCTACGTGCGCTCTTTCGCGCAAATTTTAGCAGAAAAGCTAGGCGTTTGTGGCACGCTAAGCGCGCTTAGACGAGAAAGCGAGGGGGTTTTTGATTTGAAAGATCCGCGCTTTGCGGACGAGGCAGCGCTAAATCCGCTCGAGTTTTTGGACCTCGCGCCGAACTTTTACGACGGCGACGCGCGCGACGTGATCTTGGGTAAGAAGCTTGCCGCAAAGGATCTGGCGAGCCGCGCGGACGGCCGCTATCTGCTTATCTGCGGCGATTTTTACTCGATCATCGAGATAAGCTCGGGCGAGGTGCGCTATCTTTGGAACGACGTTCCGATCGCAGGCGGCGTGTTTTAATCAGTGGCTCTAGCCTGCGGCGGAATTTTGATCGGGCGGCCCTGGCTTGAAATTTGAGCGGTTATAAATACGGTGCGTTTTAAATTTGCTCGCATAGCGCGCTGCCCCGCGCGGTTAAATTTTATCGTGCGAAGCAGTGGGCGATCACGCTTTTTTTGTTGCGCACAGATAGCAAATCGGCCTCAGGCGGCGTAAATTTAAACGTGCGACTAGGCAGGCGACGCTCTCTCGAAAGGCATAAATCCGTGGGGGCTAAATTTAAACGCGGCGGATCCGGCGGAGCGGCGTTTCGATTTGCTTTTCGGTGCGCGATTACAACGCGCCGCGAGATTAAAATTTCGCGATTTACAAAGCGCGCAGGTCGGGGCTTATTGCGGCGCAGCAAGCGGCCTGTGTCGAATGAAATTCTAGCTCGCGACGGTGCGTAGTCTGCGCCGACGGGTTTGATTTTGCAGCGGGCGGCGTATCGCTAAACTAAATTTATGACCTAGTGCGGCGTGCAGCGGTGCGGCTAGAATTTTGCTGGCTCGGAATTTTAATCGCGCCGGATGAGCTTGCTGCGGGTTAAATTTAACGCAAGCACGCCAAAGCGCAGAAGGAGTAAAATTTTGAAAGCCTATGCAAAGATCAATGTTTTTTTAAAAGTCGTCGGCACGCGCGGCGGCTACCACGAGATCGCCTCGCGCTTCGTGCTGCGCAGGGAGCTGTTTGATGAGATAAGCTTCGAGCGCGCGAGCGGCTTTGCGCTTGAATGCGACGCCGCGCAGATCGCGGATAACATAATTTTAAAAGCCAAGGCGGCGCTTGAGCAGGCGGGCTTTGCGCGCGAGCTTGCGGAGTTTTTCAGCTCGCACAAGATCGTGCTTAAAAAACGTATTCCGATCGGTGCGGGTCTTGGGGGCGGCAGTAGCGATGCGGCGGCATTTTTGCGGCTTGCGAACGAGGAGTTAGGCTTAAAAATTTCACGCGAGCGGCTTACCAAAATCGCGCAAAATATCGGCGCGGACGTTGCGTTTTTTGTTAGCGGGCTTGAGGCCGCAAACGTGCGCGGTATCGGCGAGATCATCGAGCCTTTCGAGGACCGCCTACCTGCGATCGAAATTTTAACGCCCGCGATCTTTTGCTCCACCGGCGCGGTTTATAATGAGTTTCGCGCAAGCTTTATGCAAAATATAAACGCCGCGCAGGCGCAAGAGATGTTGCGTTTAAGCAGCGAGCAACTGCTGGCGCGATACGACGGCCCCCTGCTAAACGATCTTTTCGCGCCGTGCATAAAGCTATATCCGCAGATGAGCAGGTATCGCGATATGTTTCTAAGCGGTAGCGGCAGCAGCGTGTTTTTCTTAAAATAAGAATTCCAAGGCGCGCAGTTAAAATTTAAAAGCTAAATTTAAAGATAAAATTTAAAATTCGCTCGCCCGCTTTTAAATTTAAGCAAAAACGGGCTAAGCTTAGGACTAAATTTAGAAGGAAAAAGATGAAAGAACTGAGTAAAAATCGCAAGGCATTTCACGATTTTACGATACTTGAAAGCTTTGAAGCGGGCATCGTGCTAAAGGGTAGCGAGGTCAAAGCTTTGCGCGCGGGCAGGGGCAATCTCAAAGATAGCTTCTGTCGCGTGATCCGCGGCGAGCTGTTTTTGCTAAATGCGCATATCAGCTATCTTGAAAGCACAAACGCGCATTTTCGTCCCGATGAGGGGGCGGCGCGAAAGCTTTTAATGCATCGTAAGCAGATCGACAAACTGCTTGGCGCGGTTAGCAAAGAGGGCCTTACCATCGTGGTTTTGTCGTTGTATCTCAATGATAAAAACCGCGTAAAGGCGCGTATCGCTTTGGCTAGTGGCAAAAATCTGCACGACAAGCGCGAATCGCTAAAGCGCAAGGAAGCCGATCGTGAAGCGCAAAGCGCGATGAAGCGATACGACAAGCATTCATTTTAAATTCACAAAACTTTGGTTAAAATGCGGGCTTAAATTTAAACCCGAAGGAAATGCAATGAAGAAATTTTTACTATTATGTTTAGCGATTTTTGTCTTAAGTGGCTGCGGAGATGATTCGCAGAAAAAGACGGGCTCTGCTGGCGAGAATCCTGCCGCGAGCGAGAATCAGATGGCAAAAAATTCCGCTCAAGATAAAAATGGCGAGCGTATTGGTGGAGAAAGTGGCGAGGAGGTAGCTTTTACGCCGTTTAAAACGGGCGAGCGCCTTACGCTTAAAAGCGTCGTAGGCGGCGAGGTAACGATTGAGCGGACAGAAAAGGGCTTTAAGCTCGCGGACAGCGATAAAATTTTAATGTTTGATATTTTCGGTACGTACTGCCAGCCGTGCCGCATCGAAGCGCCGCATCTGATGGACTTTCAGCTAAAAAACTCCGCGGATTTTCTGATGGTCGGGCTAATCTATTTCGAGGACATTACCGATGCGCAGGTGATCGAAAATTTTACGAAAAAGTTCAACGCGTATTATTTCATCTCCAATTCAAAACAAAACGAGCGCATAGTGGGTCAAATTTTAAGCGACATCGGTTATCGCCACGCGCTTTCGATCCCTTTTAAGGTGGTGCTTAAAGATGGAAAATATCAAAGACTTACCGACATTAACGAGGGCGATGAGCGGGGCAAGCCGTATTACTTAGGCATGGTCGATACTGATGTGATAAAAAGCGATATCGCCAGGATAAAAAATGGCAACTAAAACCGGTGTGCAGATTCACACTCGCGCCAAAACAAAATCTTTTGTGCCTCGTCCGTATAAAGTAATTTTGCTAAACGACGACGTGACGACGATGGATTTCGTGGTTTATATTTTGATGGAGATTTTCGCCAAAAACTTTAACGACGCCGTAGATTTAATGATGAAAGTTCATAAGCAGGGTCGCGCGGTTTGCGGCGCGTATCCTAAAGAGATAGCCGAGTGCAAGCAACAAGCGGTTTTACAAGCGGCAAAGGCCGCAGGATTCCCTCTTAGATGTGAGATCGAAGAGGATTAAATTTAAAGGAAAGCAATGATAGGATTTTTTTTAAACAAACATTTTGAACAAGCAATCAGCGTCGCAAACGACGGCGAGGACGAATACATCACCACTTCGCACGTAGTTTATGCGATTTTTAAATACAATAAGCCCTTTCATGGGCTAATCGCCAAAGAAATTCCGGATATTAACTACCTAAATATCTTGGATAATCTGGGCGGGCTTTTGGATATGATGCCTAAATCAAGCGGCAAGGCTCCGGCGCAGACGATAGAATTTAAGCAGTTCTATACTGAATTAAATAACGCTAAAGAGCCTAAAAACGAGCTCGATTTTATGCTTAAAATTTTAAATGATAAGGAAAACGACTGCACTAAAATTTTAAATCACTACGGTATCAATGCCGCGATTTTTGAGCTTATCGTGCGAAAGTACAAATCTGCTTTCGATCACCGCGACGAGGTCGTTTCTCGCGATGAAGCCGCAGCGATTAAGCTAAACTCATACGATATCGATGATATCACGCATGCGATGAATTACGACGAAAGCCGCAGGCAGTGGCAGAATACGGAATTTGAGCCTGCGTTTGAGGGCGAAAAGGACGCCATAAACGAGCGCGATATTAAAAAGGACTCGCCTAGCTCACTTTATACAGCAAACCTCAATAAAATTGCGCTTGAGGGCAAGATCGATCCACTCATCGGACGCGAAAAAGAGATCGAAAAGACGCTACAAACCCTCTGTCGCCGCAAGAAAAATAATCCGATCTTAGTGGGCGAAGCAGGAGTTGGTAAAACCGCGATCATCGAGGGTATCGCACTAAAAATCGTCCGTGGCGAAGTGCCAGAAAAGCTAAAAAATAAGGTGATTTACGCCCTTGATGCTGGCGCGCTGATCGCAGGCACTACGTTGCGCGGGGAGTTTGAGGAAAGGCTAAAAGACCTTATAGACGAGTTTAGCGCCAATCAAAATGCGATTTTATTTATCGATGAAATTCACACGATCGTTGGCGCAGGTACGGGCAATCGCAACGAACTTGATATGTCAAACATCCTAAAACCTTCGCTTGCAAGCGGCGAGCTATCGGTCATCGGCGCTACTACATACGGCGAATACCGCTCGTTTTCGCAGGATAAAGCGCTTAGCCGCAGGTTTTGTAAGATCAATGTAAGCGAGCCTAGCATTGACGATAGCGTCGAAATTTTAAAAGGCGTAGCCAAAAAATATGAGGAATTTCACGGCGTAAAATTTAGCGACGAAATTTTGCGTGATAGCGTAACGCTTGCTAAAAAGTATCAAAACGATAAATTCCTTCCCGACAGCGCCATTGATCTCATCGACGAGGTGGGCGCGAGCTTTGCGTTTAAGCCGCACGAAGCTCCGCTTGAAATCAGTAAGGATGATTTAGTAAATACACTTTCGATTAGCGCGAATATTGCAAATTTAAGTAGTAGCGTCGATAATAAACAGGTACTAAAAAATCTGGAAGCCAATATCAAGCGTGAAATTTTCGGTCAAGACGAAGCGGTTAGCAGTCTTTGTAAGGCGCTTCTACGCTCTTACGCCGGGCTTGGAGGCGCAAGCTCTCCAATCGGCGTATTTTTATTTGCAGGTAGTAGCGGCGTGGGCAAAAGTGAGCTAGCCAAGGTCTTAGCCGCGCAGCTTGGAGTGCATTTTGAGCGCTATGATATGAGCGAATATATGGAAGCTCACAGCGTCTCTAGGCTCATCGGCGCACCTCCCGGATACGTGGGCTTTGAAAATGGCGGAATTTTAACTAACAACATCAAAAAGCACCCCTACAGCGTCATTTTATTTGATGAGGTAGAAAAAGCTCATCCTAGCATGACGAATATTTTTTTAGGCATTTTCGATAACGCAAGTCTTACCGATAACAACGGCATTACGACCGATTTTAAAAATACGATCATAATAATGACGTCGAATTTAGGCACGAAAGAAGCGCCGCAAGTTGGATTTACAAAAGATGAGAGCTATAAAGTAGATAGTGCCATAAAAAGCTTTTTTGCGCCAGAATTTCGCAATCGTATCGATAAAATCATAAATTTTAACCGCTTAAGCGGCGAAATTTTAGAAAAGATCGTGGATAAAACTATCGGCGAGCTAGAGTCGCAGCTAAAAAACGTAAAGATTAGTCTAAACAAGGAAGCAAAAGATTTGATTATCTCGCGCGGCTATTCGGACGAGTTTGGCGCGCGAAATTTAAAGCGCGAAATCAGCTCGCAGATAAGCGATCATATAAGCGGTGAGCTGCTTTTTGGCGCGCTGCAGGAGGGCGGCTTAGTTAGCGTGAGCGTAAAAGATGGCGAGCTAAGCTTTAGCTTTGCTTCTACGCCTTTGCCGCAGATAGAAAAAAAGCAACCCGCACTAGCTCAAAGCAGTGTCGTTAAATAATGGCTCGGTTTTACGATTTTCCAGATCCTATGGATGCGCCCGATTTTGCGCCGCTTGCAAGTGGCGGCGATCTGAGCGAGGATTGTTTGCTTAGCGCTTATAGCGCAGGGATATTTCCGTGGTTTAGCGAGGATGAGCCGATTTTATGGTGGTCGCCCAATCCGCGCGCAGTGCTTGATCCGCGTGAAGTGCGTGTGCAAAAGTCCATTAAGCCCTATCTTAAGCGATATGACGTTAAATTTGACGCAAATTTCAAGGGCTTCATCGAGCGATGCAAAGACGTACGAAAAAAAGAGAGCGACGGCACGTGGATCAGCGAGCAGATCGTGCAGGCTTACTCGCGTTTGGCAGCAGACGGCTACGCTCACAGCGTCGAGGCATACGAAGATGGCGAGCTCGTAGGTGGGCTATACGGGCTAATTTTTGGGCGTGTGTTTTGCGGCGAGAGTATGCTGAGCCTAAAGAGCAATGCTTCGAAAGTCGCGCTGATTAGGCTTTGTGAGGTGCTTGCAAATTTCGGCTTTCTAATCGACTGCCAGATTATGAACGAGCATCTGAAATTTATGGGTGCTAAAGAGATGCCGCGAGCGGAATTCCTCGCTCTATTTGCTGAGCTTAGTGCGCAAGATAGAGGCTTTGAGCGCTTTGCGGATCTTAAAGTTCCACGCGGAGCGCAGCATTGAGTCAAAGCTTGAGATGCAGCAGCGTAAAAAATGCGCGGAATTTAGAATTTTAAAGAAATAAGATGTGGCAAAGAGATAAAAGCTCCTCGGTCGGTATGATTATTGTGATGTTTATATTCGTGCCGGCGGCGCTTTTCATATTTTTGGCGATTTTATATTTTTGGGGCAGCACTGAGCGCAAGCTACCGCGCCTGGATGTCAATGAAACCAACAGCGCGATCCGTGGCGCGATAATCGCAAAAGATAATTATGTCGCGGCAAATTCCGTCAAACTCTACAAAGTTAGCGTCGACGCACGCAGTATCGATAAAAACAAGCTTGATCTTTTCGTGCGTCTATACTGCATCTACACGGGCGATAGCGAAAAGCGTGTCAAAAGCGCGATCGAGGGCTCTGGCGGCACGACCGTGCTATCGTATAAGATCGACGCCAAAACCGCCGTGCATCTAAAAGAGCTTGCGTATAAGCTAAATTTAAAAAAGGTCTTCGTTAGCTTCATAGGCTCAAACGGCAGGCTAAATCCGCCTATCCGCATGAGCGTGAGCGAAAGCGGCGAAAAGCGCAGCTACAATGTCGGCGATTCGCTCACTCCGTTAATCGGCTATATCAATAAAAAAGAGGTTGATGGTATCACCAAGGTTAGCGGAATTAAGGGGATCGAGAAGTACTATGAGTATTATCTAGCGCCGGTTAGAGATGAGTTTATCGTGGGCCCGCGCGATATCGGCGGCAACATCATCCTAGAGCGCAGCAGCAAAAAAACGGGCAGGATCGACGGCTACAATGTCCGTCTAAGCGTGCCACTAACGCTGCAAAGAAAGATAGAGCGCCTAAGCGATGAGGGCGCTGATAATTACGATGCGCGAGAAATCGTTGTGGGCATTATGAACTCTAAAACGGGCAAAATTTTATCCCTCGCGACCAACGCCCGCTATGACCCCTCAAACATCACGAAAAACGATCTTAAGAATTTAAATTTTACCGCGAGCGAATACGCCTACGAAGTGGGCTCGATTATGAAGCCGATAATTTTCGCAATCGCCTACGATGCCAAAGCTGTCAAACCGGGCGAGATCATCAATACCTATAACGGCAGCTATAAGCTTGGTACTCGCACGATCCGCGACACGCACCCGGCTAAGCAGATGAGCGGCGAGGAGATCATCATCCACAGCTCAAACATAGGAATGATTAAAATTTCAGAGCGGCTGGAGGGGCAGGCTATTTATGACGGGCTGATGAACTTCGGTATGTCGCAAAAAACGGGTATCGATCTGCCGTATGAGCAAAGTGGAAATATCCCAAGCATCAAAAGCCTGAATAATAAAATTTACAAAGCCACGATCAGCTACGGCTACGGCGCGCAGATGACATTCCTTCAGATGCTCAATGCCTATACCGTCTTTAACAACGGCGGCGTGATGATTAGCCCGCGCCTAGTGGAAAATTTAGAAAATAACGGTAAAACTTACACCGTTAACGAAAGCGAAACCCGCCAGGTAATCTCTAAACCTACCGCCGACGTGATTAAAGGAATTTTAATCAAAACGGTTGAGAGCGGTACGGGGCGCAAGGGTCGAGTGGCGGGGCTGCAAATCGGCGGCAAGACGGGCACTGCGCGTATCGCTAAGGGGGGCGGCTATTCGAGTGCCTATAATAGCTCGTTTTTTGGCTTTGCCAACGACGCGGACACCAGCTACACGATCGGCGTTTTGGTGCGTGAGCCTAAAAGGGGCAGCTACTACGCCGCTCAAAATGCGCTGCCGATCTTTAAGCGGGCGGTAGGAATTTTGATAGAAGAGGGCTATCTAAAGCCCGCAGCCGACGCAAACACCACGCAAAAGGTCGAGATCAAGGATGAGACAGTTGAAATTAAAGATTAAATTTGCTAAATTTCGCGAGGTTTTTTTGAAATTTTACAGCGTTTAAATTTCGCGGAATTCGGTGCGGCTTCGTAAGGCTTGGCGACGTTTAAATTCTACGGCGCGGAATTTTGGCGGCATAGAATTTCGCGGCGTAAATTTTAACGGCACGGCGATGGAATTTTATCGTAACGCGGGATTTTGGCGCGGTAGTAAAATTTCATATCAAGGCAAAATTTTAAATTTGCCGTCGCGCAAGTAACGCAAGCAAAATGGCGAGCAAGCTTAATTGCTTTAAATTTTTAAGACGCAGCGCTATAAATTCGTGCTGTATGTCTGCGCGGATATGAAATTTAGCGAGTTTGGCTGCGAAATTTAACGATGAAATTTAACGCAAAGAAAAGAGGAAAATATGAAAGCAAATGAGAGAAAAATGAAAATAGCGATAATCGGGCTTGGCTACGTGGGGCTTCCTTTGGCGGCGGCGTTTGCCGCGAAACACGAGGTCGTGGGCTTTGACGTAGCTCAGGACCGCATAGACGAGCTGCGCGGCGGGCACGATCGCACGCTGGAGCTTAGCGACGAGGAGCTTGCTGCGGCGATTCAAAACGGGCTTAAATTTAGCGCAAAGTTAGATGATATGAGGCAGAGTAATTTTTACATCGTATGTGTGCCGACGCCCGTAGATAGGCTAAATCGCCCAGATCTTACGCCGCTAATCAAGGCCAGCGAAAGCGTCGGAGCCGTGCTTAAAAAGGGCGACATCGTCGTGTATGAAAGCACCGTCTATCCAGGCGCTACGGAGGAGGACTGCGTACCGGTGTTGCAGCGCGTAAGCGGGCTAAAATTTAACCGCGATTTTTTCTGCGGATATTCGCCCGAGCGGATCAATCCTGGCGATAAAATTCACACCGTCACTAAGATCAAAAAGATCGTCTCGGCAAGCACTGAGGAGGCTTTAGACGTCGTAGATAGCGTCTATCTTAGTATCCTGCAAAACGGCACCTTTCGCGCTAGCAGCATCAAGGTCGCCGAGGCCGCAAAGGTGATCGAAAACACCCAGCGCGACATCAATATCGGCTTTATAAACGAGCTTGCGATCCTGTTTGGCAAGCTCGGTATCAACACCAACGACGTCATCGACGCGGCGGCTACGAAGTGGAATTTCTTAAGCTTCCGTCCGGGCCTCGTGGGCGGACACTGCATCGGCATCGATCCGTATTATCTGGCGCAGAAGGCGACCGAGGTGGGCTATCACCCCGAAATCATCCTCTCAAGCCGCCGCATCAACGACAATATGGGAAGCTACGTCGCTACGGAGGTCATTAAGATGATGATAAAATACGATGAAAAGGTCAAGGGCGCGAAGGTCTTGATCTTGGGGCTGACGTTTAAAGAAAACTGCCCCGACACCCGCAATACGCGCGTCGTGGATATGATAAACGAGCTTAAAAATTTCGGCTGCGAGGTAAGCGTCTATGATCCTTGGGCGAGCGCCGCCGACGCCAAGAGATACTACGATATCGATCTGCTGAAAAAGCCCGACTTGCGCAAATTTGACTGCGTTGTAATCGCCGTGGCGCATAAGCAGTTTTTCGAGCTTGATTACGCAGGCTCGCTGGTTTACGACGTGAAAAATGTCTATAAAGACGCGCAAGGAAAGCTCTGAAATTTAGCTTGGGGTTTAAATTTAGACTTCTAAATAGGCAGTTTAGCGGGGATAAGGATGAACGAGGCAAGGCTCGAAGAGCTAAAGAAAATTCTAAACGAACGACGTCAAAATTTAGAGCGAGGCTCACAGGAAAATTCTGACGCTCAAAATTCCAATGCCTTAATTTTAATAAAGGAGATATAGATGAGTAGAGGAAGTGTTGATAAAAGGTGTACTTATTACAGGTGGTTTTAAATCGCTACAAGAATATTCTGATTTGCCAAAAGCTACTAAAGGAATACAATGAAAAACCCGCTTTACTACGTAGATTATTGGTATGATTTGATTAAATTCGGCTTTGATCGGAAGCATACTTTTATAACGCTAATCGTTGTTTGCGTTTCATTTATCGCACCGATGCTTCTTTTGATAGCATATCAAAGCGCACCTAGTAGAAAAAATATAGAAGATCCTTTTGTTTTTGTTGGAACTATAAGCGAATTTCATAAATATGATAGCTATCGTGGCGGAACCGGCTGCAATATATCCGTGCGAGGAAGCGGTAAAATTTTTGATCTGCATATCGGAAATAGCAAGACAGATTATGAACAATTCGGTATGCAATTTTGTGATTTAATTTACAAAAACTATATAGATCAAATTTGCGTAAAAATTAAAATGTCGGAAAGATTTTTAAATGAATACGGGTATTGCGATGGAACAAAAATACATACCTCAAATGCAGAGGATTGGGATAATTTATATTTTCAAAGAAATATACTAACCTTAACTAGTATATTGCTATTTTTATCCGCATTGTATTCAATCCTCAAGCTTCATAAAGAATATAAAAAATCCAAACTAAAAGATTAAATTTTAATCTCTAAATTTACAGCGCCTGCGCGAGTATAAATTTCGCAAAATCCTCGCGGGAATTCGGGCATTTGCACACTTCGTAGTATTCGTAATCCAGCTCGCGCGCCCGAGCTCGATAAAAAATATCCAGCTCAAAATCGGTCTCGGAATTATCTACGCAAAACGCGATCGGAAATATCAGCGCTTTTTTGCTCTGCAGATCCCGCAAAACGTCCGCGATATTGGGCTCTAGCCACTTCACGGGGCCAAGGCGCGATTGATACGCCAAGATAATCTCTTTAAATTTAATCCCGCGCGCAGCCAGCAGATTTTTTAAAATTTCCACGTGCTCCCCTACCTGTGCCTCGTAAGGATCACCCGCGGTGATCATTTTTACCGGCAGCGAATGCGCAGAAAATATGAGCGAAATTTGCGAAATTTCATCCGCGCTAAATTTTGCGACGCAGCTTGCGATTAAATTTAGTAAAATTTCGTTGTAAGCGGCGTTGTCGTAGAAAATATCAATGGTTTTATAATTTTTTATACCGAGCCGTTTAAGCGCCGCTTCGGCAGAGCACAGGCTCGATTGCACCGTAGTTTTCGAGAAGTGCGGATACAAAGGCATCAAAATTATCTCGTCAAAATCCGCATATTTTTTAAACACATCCTCCGCAAATGGCGGCGTGTAATTCATCGCATAATCGCAAATTAGCTCGTCTATCGGTTTTTCATCCTGCGGCGCCTCGTTTTGTGTCTGTGCCTCTTGCGACGGCTTGCTCTGCGATGAAACGTCTTGCGACGGCTCATTTGCAGCGCTTACACTCGCCGCATTTTCAAATTTTAACTCCGCGCCGAATTTTGCTCGCGCTAGTTCATTTACCCGCTCGCAAAGCGCTTCGGTGATGGAGCATATCGGCGAGCGCCCGCCCAGTTTTTCGTAGTTGCTGCGCGCCGATGCGGTTCTGCTTTTTACGATGAGAGAGGCCAAAACGCTGCGCCAAAAATCACTCTTAACGCCCAAAATAAAAGGGTCGTTAAACATATTTTTTAAAAAAACTTCAACCTCACTCAGA
Organism: uncultured Campylobacter sp.; assembly: GCF_937997535.1. GTDB lineage: Bacteria > Campylobacterota > Campylobacteria > Campylobacterales > Campylobacteraceae > Campylobacter_B. The sequence continues at coordinate 31,923 of NZ_CALKTT010000099.1, read as the reverse complement.
TTGTTCGGACCGCCCATATTCAGCAGGATCAGGGCTTTTTTCATGAGATGATTTCTCGTATTTTTATCGCGTCCTCTACGCTTGCAAGTCCCGCGTCGACGCTGCTGTCGCACATCGCGCAAAACGCTTCGTGTTCACGCCGTAGCGAAAAGTCATCGCGATCGACGCGCAGATTTACGCGCCCGTCAGGCGTAATTTTAAAAAGAGTTATTGAGATTAGATCGCCGAAATACACGCCGCTGTCGGTGCAAATTTCGATACCGTGGCGCCTGATCGGATAGAGATTGGACTGCATTAGCGTGCAATAGCAGCCGCTTTTTGTGTGAAGCGTCGCGCATGCGGCTAGAGTGCGCTCTTTAGAGATATTTTTGCTAAGTTCTATGCAAGCTATCTCGCTGTGAGAAAGCAGCCGCACAAGATCGATATCTCTAAAAAGGGCATTGGCGACAATATCTGCTCTATCATCGTTTGCAAAACCGCTTACAAAGCTCATCGAAAAAATTTTATCCCCCTTGGCAAGCTCGCGTAGCAAGGATACGATTACTGGATTGTAGCGGTCGGAGTAGCCTACGGCTAGGCGCGTACCGTTAGTGGTGACTGCGTAATTTATCTCTCTGGCTTCGGCTAGGCTTTGTGCGAGCGGAGATTCTACGAAGATATTTTTGGTAAACGGCAGGCATTTTAAAATCAGCTCTTTATGCGATGGCGGGGGAGCCGTGATGACTACGGCGTCGGGCTTAGCGACGTTAAAAAGATCGGTTAGATTATCAAAGATCGGATAGCGCGGGCCGAAATTTTCACTGCTGCCCTTATGATAAAGCGCTACAAGCTCGAAATAATCGCTCCTTCTTAGCTCGCTGAAGTGCTTTTGACCAAGCTCGCCCATACCTATGATCGCTATCTTTTTTTTCATCGTTATGCCCTAAATTTAATCTTTCGCGCCATTATAACTAAGAATGGTTAAAATTTTATAGTTTTTAAAATCTAATTTGGCTAAAATGCGCCTTTAAAATTTAACTTGAAATAGGACAAATCATGGATATTAGAAGCGAATATTTAAATTTCTTTGCAAGCAAGGGCCATCAGATCATCCCCAGCGCGCCGCTGGTGCCAGATGATGACAGCTTACTGTTTACAAATGCGGGCATGGTGCCCTTTAAAAGTATATTTACAGGAGCCGTTCCGCGTCCGATCCCGCCTATCCGCACGAGCTGTCAGACCTGCATCCGTGCCGGCGGCAAACACAACGACCTAGACAACGTCGGCTACACCGCGCGCCACCATACGTTTTTTGAGATGCTTGGAAATTTCAGCTTCGGCGAGTATTTCAAAGAGCAGGCGATCGTCTATGCGTGGGAGTTCGTAACCGAAATTTTAAAGCTTCCCAAAGAAAAACTCTACGTCACCGTGCACGAGAAAGACGACGAGGCGTTTGGGTTCTGGGCGCAGCACATAGCGCAGGAGCGCATCTACCGTTTCGGCGATCACGATAACTTTTGGGCGATGGGCGATACCGGCCCGTGCGGTCCGTGCAGCGAAATTTTTTACGATCAGGGCGAGGAGCATTTTCACGGAAGTGAGGATTATATGGGCGGCGACGGCGACCGCTTTTTAGAGATTTGGAATTTAGTTTTTATGCAGTACGAGCGTAGCAAAGACGGCAAGCTTAGCCCGCTTCCAAAGCCTAGCATCGACACGGGTATGGGACTTGAGCGCGTCACGGCGATTAAGGAGGGCAAGTTTAGCAACTACGACAGCTCGCTTTTTATGCCGCTAATTGATGAGGTTGCAAAGCTTTGCGGCAAACCTTACGTTTATGAAAGCGGCGCGAGCTACCGCGTCATCGCCGATCATATCCGCTCGGTTACGTTTTTGCTAGCGCAGGGAACAAATTTTAATCGCGAGGGCAGGGGGTACGTTTTGCGTAGAATTCTGCGCCGCGCCGTTCGCCACGGCTATCTGCTCGGTATAAAAGAGCCCTTTATGTATCACCTTGTGGATAAAGTATGCGAGCTGATGGGCGGACACTACGCCTATTTGAATGAGAAAAAGCAAGCCGTAAAGGAGCAGATCAAGCTCGAAGAGGAGCGGTTTTTCGCCACTTTGGCAAACGGCATCGAGCTTTTTAACGAGGAGCTTGCGCGCACTAAAGAAATTTTTAGCGGCGAGGTCGCGTTTAAGTTATATGATACCTACGGCTTTCCGCTCGATCTGACCGCTGATATGCTGCGCGAGAAAAATTTGCGCGTGGATGAAGCTAAATTTGACGCGCTTATGAGCGAGCAAAGGCAGATAGCTAAAGCCGCATGGAAGGGCAGTGGCGATAAAAACGTCCGTGGCGATTTTAAGGCGCTGCTAGAGAAATTTGGTGAGAATAAATTTAGCGGTTACGAAGAGCTTAGCCGCACGAGCAAGGTTTTAGCGCTACTTAACGAGGATTTTGCGGAAGTGGATGAGCTCAAAGCTGGCGATATCGGCTGGGCGATGTTTGATATCACTCCGTTTTATGCACAAAGTGGCGGTCAGACGGGCGATAGCGGCGAAGTGGAGTCCATAGCCGATGTGTTTGATACGCAGAAATTTTATGGGCTAAATTTATCCCACTTGCGCCTTAATCGTAACATGAAAATCGGCGATATCGTCGGGCTCAAGGTTTCTGAGGAGCGTGAGCAGATTGCACGTCATCACAGCGCGACGCATCTTTTGCATGCGGCGCTTCGTGCGGTGTTAGGGGCTCATATCGCTCAAGCAGGAAGCTTGGTTGAAGCGGACCGCTTAAGATTTGACTTCTCGCATCCTAAGGCACTTAGCGACGAGGAGCTAGCTAAAATCGAGGAATTTGTAAATAACGCCGTTTGCAAGGGCTGTGCGGCAAAAACTGAGATTATGGATATAGATGACGCTAAAAACAGCGGTGCAATCGCGCTTTTTGGCGAAAAATATGGCTCAAAAGTGCGCGTTGTGAGCTTCGGAGAGATTAGTAAGGAGCTTTGCGGCGGAATTCACGTGCGTAATTTAAGCGAAATAGGGTCGTTTTTTATCGTCAAAGAAAGCGGCGTAAGTGCGGGCGTCAGGCGTATCGAGGCAGTTTGTTCGCGCGCGGCTTTAAATTTAGCGCTTCAAAATCGCGCTAAGCTTGCTGAAATTTCTGCGGAGCTAAAGGGGATTGAGCCTCTCCGCGCTATTGAGAAATTAAAAGATGAGATCAGATCGCTAAAAGATCAGATCAAGCATGCAAGCAGTTCTCATGCACTGGCTTTTCTAAATGTCGGTGATACTAAACTTTGCGTAGCCTCAGTCGAAAGCGGTGATATAAAAACTATGATAGATGAGTTTAAAAATAGCCACGAAAAGGCGGCGATAATGCTGATGCAAGTAGGCACCGACGGCAAAATTTCAATCGCAGCAGGTGTTAAAAACGCGCCGATCAAAGCTGGCGAGTGGGTTAAGCTCGCGGCGCAAATTTTAGGCGGCGGCGGCGGCGGACGCGATGATTTTGCGACCGCGGGCGGCAGGGACGTGCTAAAAATCGAAGAAGCGATTAAAGAAGCGATCGCCTACGCAAAAGGTAAAATTTGAACGAGATCGATTCGAGCTTCATCAAAGCCTCGCAAATTTTGCCGCTGATTCACATTTTAAGCGTGATTTTTTTGGTCTGCGCGCAGATCTGTGTATTTTTGATCGCGCGAATTTTTATGAATTTAAGCAGTAAAAACCAAGCGGATGCGAAGGATGTAAAATTTACAGAAATTTTGCGATATATGAAACGCTATGAGCAGTTCTTTGCGCTATTTTTGGTGATCGTTTGCGTAAGTGGATTTTTTCTTGCGGACGGCGGAAGTTTTAAATTTTCAGATCCTATGGTAAAAGGCGCGATTGCGACGCTATGGGCTGGCGCCGGCTTTATACTACTAAATTTTATCTACATGCATTATAAAATTTTATCTTTGAAGCGAGCTTTGGATGCGGGCGATGAGCTTGAGGCGAATGAGCATTTAATCATCGTCGTTAAATATTTCATCCCGCTAAATATCGTAGTCACGCTGATTTGCGTTTATCTAGGCGTGACGGTGGGCGAGTTTTGATGATTTATTTAGCTTCCAGTTCGCCTACTAGAGCACAAATTCTAAAGGATAACGGCGTAGAATTTACGCAAATTCCTTTTAATTTCGACGAAAGCGGCATTAGCAAGGACGATGCACGCACCTATGCTTACCGCGTTGCCGTAGCCAAGAAAGTGCAGTTTTTTAAAATTTATAAAAATTATGATAGGGTGCTGTTTGCCGATAGCTCCGTACTTGCCGGCGGCGAAATTTTAGGCAAGGCGCGGGATGAAGCGGACGCGTTAAGGATGCTGCGGGCTCAAAGCGGTGCTAGCTGCGCTGTTTATACTGCGATGATTTTTTGCAGTAAGGCGCTAGAACTTTCGGCACTTAGCGTCGCAAGCTTTGAATTTGCGGAATTTAATGAAGCGGATTTAAAAGGCTATATCGCTAGCAGTGATTGGCGCGGCAAGGCGGGTGCGATGAGTATCGAAGGCTTTAACGAAAAATATATCAAAAGCTCGCGTGGGTCAAAATTCACGGCGATGGGGCTTGATCTGGAAAATTTAAAGAGGTTTGTATGGTAAGAGTTTTATTTAGTTTTATTACGGTTTGTGCGTTTGCCGCAGGCGGAATTTTTTTGTATTTTTACTCGCAAATCCGCTTGGAATCGGACTCGATCATCGATTATCATCCCGAGCTTACGACTAAAATTTATGACCGCAACGGTAATTTGATAGCCAATGTTTTTAATGAACAAAATAGAATTTACGTAAAATTCGACGAGATTCCAGGCCGCGTAATCGAGGCGCTCGTAGCTATCGAGGATACGGCGTTTTTCGAACACGGCGGCGTGAATGTCGAGGCGATTTTTAGGGCGATTATTAAGGATGTCAAAGCGATGAAATTCGTCGAAGGGGCTTCTACGATTACGCAGCAGATCACGCGAAATTTAGTTCTTTCTAGCGAAAAGAAGCTTGATCGCAAGATTAAAGAAGCAATCCTATCGCTTAAGATAGAAAACGCCCTAAGCAAGGAACAAATTCTAGAGCGTTACTTCAACGAAGTGTATTTTGGACACGGATATTACGGCATTCGCACGGCGGCTTTGGGATATTTCAAAAAAGATTTGCAAGATTTAAGCCTTAAAGAGATCGCGATTTTAGTGGGTTTGCCGAAAGCTCCTAGCAGCTTTGATCCTACTAAGCACCTGGATTTGTCGCTTTCGCGCGCCAATAATGTGATTTATAGGATGCATGAGCTCGGCTGGATAAATAAGACCGAATATGAGCTTGCTATGAACGAACAGCCTACGATTTATAATGAAACGCTCACGCAAAACGTAGCGCCATATGCCGTAGATGAGATCATAAAAGAAGCCGAAAAAATTCTACCGGACGTCCGCACGGGCGGATACCGCATAGATACAAGCCTTGATCTAAAGGCGCAAGCGATGGCGCAAGAGGCATTAGTTTTCGGCTACAATGAAATTTTAAAGCGCAACAAAGACGCTAATGCAAGCAACGTAAACGGCGCTATGGTCGTCACGCATCCGCAAAACGGCGAAATTTTAGCCTTAGTAGGTGGCGTGGATTACGCGAAATCAAATTTCAATCGCGCCAGCCAATCCCAGCGCCAAACTGGCTCCAGCTTTAAGCCTTTCGTCTATCAAATCGCCCTTGATATGGGCTACTCGACGATGACCGAAGTTCCCGATATAGCTAGAGAATTCGACGACGGCAGCGATAAAACGTGGAAGCCGAAAAATTACGACAAGACTTACAGCGGCTACATCACGATCAAAGAAGCTTTAACACGCTCGCGTAACCTTGCCTCGATAAATCTAATGCAATCTATCGGCGTTGATCGCGCGGTAAAAAAGCTTGGCGAGTTCGGCTTCAAAAACGTCCCGCCCGCCCTGTCGGTGGCTATCGGCAGCTATGGAATTTCGCCGCTTGAATACTCCACTATGTATTCGATGTTCCCCGGGCTCGGTATCACGGCGAAGTCAAAATTTATCGTTTCGATTACCGATAAGGACGGCAAAACTCGCTTTATCGAGCCTGAGCGCCGCCGCGTGCTGCGCCCTGAACAGGCATATCTGATGACTACGCTACTAAAAAATATCGTGCAGCGCGGCACCGGTACTCGCGCACGCGTACAGGGCATCGACATAGCGGGCAAAACAGGCACCTCAAACGATAGCATAGATGCGTGGTTTTGCGGCTTTACGCCGGATTTGCAGATCATCATCTGGTACGGCAACGACGATTATAAACCTATGCGAAAGGTCGAGGGCGGCGGTCGCACTGCAGCACCGGTATTTGCAAAATTTTTAGATGCCTACTTAAAAGAATATCCGCAAACCAAGCGCAACTTCACCGTCCCAGACGGCGTCTTTAGCAGCTCATACAACGGCAAAGAGGAGTATTACACTAAAATTTCGCCGCTTCCTAAACCCCGCGAAAGTAGCAGTGACGGATCATTTTAAATTTAGAGCAAATCCAAATTTGATCCACTTTCGGAAGCCCTTGCATAAATTGCGTTTGTTACACAAACTATAAATATGCTAATTTATAGTTTTGTGTAAGGTTGTAGGCGCTAAAATGCGTAATCATTTTATTCAGGGGTCAAGACTGCAGGATTTAGAATTTGAAAGCAAAAAGATAAGAATAGAAAATACTCGTGTAAAATTCGGCAAATTTTTTACGAAATTATGTTTTATATATTTTTTATATTCTCTTAGCGCCTTTATAATTCCTAAAAATATTTTAGATATTTCTCCTGTGTGCTTAAATTTCGTAAATTTTATGAAAAGTTATTTTCCAAATATCGAAATTATCGGTAGTATTAGCCCATACACCCAACTTTCGGAATTTTACGTTAGTATTATGTTGGATATACGGGATTATTATTTTTGCGGTTTCTAGCTTATATTCATTGGTTTATTATATTTACTTTTGCAGATATGATGATGATTTTATATTGCTTTCAAAAAAGAAGCGGGAAAACGATTTTCCGTTTTTGTTGCTTCCGTTTATGTTTGGTCTTGGTATTTTTATGTTTGAGGTTTATTATACCGGATATTTTGCAAGCAGCGGTATAAGCATAAGAACAAGCCATTTTATGCCAGAATTTCAAAGTAGATTTTCAATTTTTGGATATATCATTTTCTTTCAATCCGGTTTTTCTCTTTCGGGTTCCGTAATATTAATGTCTGCATTTGAATTTATTTACAAAATATATTTCTATTTAAGAGAAGCTAAGCGCATTGGATAAAATCAATTAAATAGAACCCGTATATGAGACGCCCAAAGTTTTGCTCTAAGATGAGCGACTCTTTAGTTGAAAGTGTATATGTGTAAATTCGCTCATCTTATGGGGATAAAATATTAAATTATAAATTCAAATTCTACTTATAAAAAATGCTAAAGCAACTGCGGACGAATCAAAAGCGTACTAAATTTAAAATTTACGCCTCAATTCGTAATCGCCTCTACGGTGCTAGCAGTAGCATAAATCAATCCGCCTACGGTGATAAAAACTACGGTACCTACGATTAATACCGGTAGCGCTATGATAACGCCAAGAGGGTTTGGTCCGTCGCTTTCCCTACTGCCGGGTAGAATTTCGAGATCTGCTTTTATAGGCATCTTTAATCTATCGCTAGGCTTCATTATTTCGTTTAAATTTTTTATATCCACTACTTGCGCATCAAAGTTAAAAACAACCTCGATCTCGCCTTTTTTCTCATCTATTTCGATGCGATTTGCCAGAGCCTTGATTTTGGCTACATCTGCGCCTGCGGCGGAATTTAAAAATGCGCTAAATTCGCCGCGCGCCCGCCCGGTATCGGCATCCGTCACGACTATTTTAACAAGCTCGCGCTTAAGCCCCTTGGCATAACCCTCGTCGTAGAAGCGCGATATGTTTTTAAGCGAAGAGCCGTGCGTTAGCACGTAGCTAAATTTTTCGCCGACGATATACTCTTTGCCGTCATTTACAAAAAACGCCTTTATGCTCTCGCTCGTCTGTTGTTTGGCCGTCACGGAGCCCTGTTTGCATTGGCACCCGACTAGCACTACGGCTAATAAAATCGCGATAAATTTTTTCATACTTTCTCCTTGTTTCAACAACTGCCATCGACCGATTATTGCTTGATTTTATATCTTCAATTTTACTATCTCGGGACTTAAATTAGTATATTAAAATCTCACTTTAAGTGATCTTTCTTTGTAAAATTTAGATAAATTCCAGCTTAAGCAGATAAAATTTATCTTTTTATTGACGAGCCTCAATGCTTATAGAAATTTAAATAGGTAAAATTCACTCCTAATTTCAGTTAAAGGAGTGAAAATGGCAGAATTTAAAAAGCTCTGGATGGCGCTCGTAGTGGTGCTCATCGTGGGCTTTAGTTTCTTGGGTTTTTACGGCGGCGAGGTGTATAGGCAGTCTCCGCCGGTGGTAAAATTTACCGATTCTAGCGGCAACGAGTTGATCGGCACCGAGCGCATTTACCGCGGACAGGAGGCCTGGCAGAGCATCGGCGGTATGCAGGTGGGCTCGATCTGGGGTCACGGAGCGTATCAGGCGCCCGATTGGAGCGCAGATTGGCTGCATAAGGAGCTGGTTACGTTTATGGATATCAAGGCGCAGGAGCGCTTCGGAGCGAAATTTGACGCTTTGAGCGACGAGCAAAAGGCGCAGATTAAGGCGCTTACAAAGGCCGAGTACCGCACCAACACCGTAAAAGACGGCGCCGTTAAGCTAAGCGACGATCGCTTAAAGGCTATGGCGGTCGTAAAAGACGAATACATGGGCATTTTCGGAAACGATCCGCGCTTTAAGAAGCTTCGCGAGGATTACGCGATGAAGGAAAACACGCTCGCAAACGAGCAACACCGCGCCGAGCTCGTGGATTTCATCTTTTGGACTGCGTGGGCGGTTTCTACGGATCGTCCGAGCGGAGAGGCGACCTATACCAATAACTGGCCGCACGAGCCGCTAATAGACAATGTCCCTACCACGGAAAACGTCGTTTGGACGATTGCAAGCCTCGTTATTTTGCTTACCGGCATCGGCTTGTTGGTTTGGTTCGGAAATTTCTACGGCAAGAAGGACGAGGATTTCGAGGCTCCTGCGAAGCTTAGCGCCGATCCGATCGCCGCTTTGGCGCTTACGCCGTCGCAAAAGGCGCTTGGCAAGTACCTTTTCGTAGCGGTTGCATTGTTTGCATTTCAGGCCTTCATCGGCGGCTTTGTTGCGCACTATACGATCGAGGGTCAGTCCTTTTTCGGGCTTGATATTTCGCAGTATATCCCTTACTCGCTAGCGCGCACCTGGCACGTGCAGGCATCCATTTTCTGGATCGCTACGGGCTTTTTGGCGGCGGGATTGTTTCTGGCTCCGATCATCAACGGCGGCAAGGATCCGAAATTTCAAAAGCTCGGCGTGGATGTGCTTTTCTACGCGCTTCTTTTCTTGGTCGTCGGCAGCTTCGCGGGCGAATACATGGCGATTGCGGGCAAGATGGATCCAAGCAGCAGCTTCTGGATCGGACATCAAGGATACGAGTATTTAGACCTAGGTAGAATTTGGCAGCTAATATTGTTCGTGGGCCTTGTGATCTGGATGGTGCTCGTGCTTCGCGGCTTTATCGCGGGCTTTAGAGCCGAGGGTGATAAGAATTTATTGGCGATCTTTACCGCTTCGGTTATCGCCGTGGGGCTTTTTTACGGCGCGGGACTATTCTACGGACAGCGCTCGCCGATCCCTGTGATGGAGTACTGGCGCTGGTGGGTCGTGCACCTTTGGGTCGAAGGATTTTTCGAGGTTTTCGCGACGGCGTCTTTGGCGTTCGTATTCGCGTCCTTAGGCTTAGTAAGTAAGAAATTTGCCACCTACACCTCGATTGCTAGCGCATCGATTTTCCTAATAGGCGGAATTCCGGGCACCTTCCACCACCTCTATTTTGCGGGTACCACTACGCCGATAATGGCTGTGGGTGCGAGCTTTTCGGCGCTTGAGGTCGTTCCTTTGGTGCTTCTGGGTTCGGAGGCGTTTCACTATTACAAGCTTCAATTTGCGCAGGATTGGGCTAAGCGTCTAAAATGGCCGCTTTACTGCTTCATCGCCGTGGCGTTTTGGAATATGCTAGGCGCGGGCGTTTTCGGCTTTTTAATCAATCCGCCGCTTGCGCTATTTTACATCCAGGGCTTAAACACCACTGCGGTACACGCTCATACGGCGCTATTTGGTGTATACGGCTTTTTGGCTCTTGGCTTCGTGTGGCTCGTGGCGCTATATATTTACAAAGACAAAAACTTTGACGATACACTGATGAAGATCGGCTTTTGGGCGCTTAACGCGGGTCTGCTTCTGATGGTGCTAATATCACTTCTTCCGGTTGGAATTTTGCAGGCGTTTGCGGCGATCGACGTGGGTATGTGGTATGCAAGAAGCGCGGAATTTTTGCAAAAAGATAGCCTCTACGGGCTCCGCTGGGCGCGCATCATCGGCGATACGATCTTTTTGGTTGGAAGCGTGTGCTTCTTGCTGCAAATCGTGCGAATGATATTCTCACGCGCTAAATAGAGCCTTCGCGGGCTTTAATTACTCGCTTTGCCTCGCAGGAATTTTATATTCTTGCGGGGCTTTTTAAATTTAGCGCACTTTGCGCATGCCCCATTCGCGCAAGTTTTTGCGTGGATATTTTTACTTAAATTCCACTCGTGCAGGCTTTTGCCGAAAAGGGTAGCCGTGTAAGCTTTAAGCTTAGCCGCAAATCGCGCTAAATCTTTAAAATTTTAAAATTTTATCCTCTTAAATTTACCCGAGCCAAATTTTAAATTTGCTAAAATTACCGCCGAAATTTCAATCTCAAGGAGTGGAAAATGGGTGTGCGAGAGCAAATTTTAGAAGACATTAAAACGGCGATGAAGAGCGGCGATCACTTCCGCAGAGACAGCCTGCGGATGCTTAACGCCGCGCTTAAGCAGGTCGAGGTGGACGAGCGCATCAGCCTTAGCGACGAGCGCGTCTTTAGCATACTTCAAAGCGAGATCAAGCGCCGAAACGACTCTGTGGAGCAGTATCGCGCGGGCGGTCGCGACGATCTGGTGCAAAAAGAGCAGGGCGAGATCGAGATCATCGCGTCCTATCTGCCCGCGCAGCTAAGCGATGTCGAGCTTGCCGCTGCGGTTGGCTCGCTAATCGCGCAGCTCGGTGCGAGCGGTGCAAAGGATATGGGGCGCGTGATGAAAGCCGCCAAAGAAGCGCTTGGCTCAAGAGTGGACGGCAAGCGCCTAAGCGAGGCGGTCAAAGAGGCACTGAAGTAGAGCCGGGAATTTAAAAGCCGTGGCTTTGCTTCTCGGCGGAGTTTTGCGGAACGCAGAATTCCGTATCGAAATTCCGCACCCAAAATTCTGCGTCGGGATTTTATAGCGCGGAATTTTGCACTGAAATTCCGAGCGTGAAATTTAAGGCGTAAAATTTCGCTGCTGAAATTTTTTGAGATAGAGCTTTGGCTGCGGAATTCATACGCTAATTTAAAATTTTAAAGGATCATCATGAAAAAATTTATCGCGGTTTTACTAGCTGTCCTGCTTGTGGGATGCCAGTGCAAACAAAACGTAGTGCCCGGAGCGAATGAAACGCCCGAAAAGATTACGGCATTTTTCATAAACGATGGCAAGGAATACATCGTAGGCGAGAAACTCAGCTATGTCCTAACGAACGGCTCGTCGCTTAAGAATATCTCGGAATTTTACGATGGCGGGTACGCCAAGGGGCTTAAGCGCGAGTTTGTGCAAATCGAAGTAACCGATGCTAAAAACGGCGAGGCGCGCGGTAGCTTCAGTGCTTTTTTAAACTCTGCCGCAGGAGCAGATGTCGCCAAAATCAAAGCTCTAGCGAACCGCATCGAAATCGATGAGGAAAAAGGCGAGATCGAGGTTATTTTTAACTTTGATGCGCGAGTAGTGCAGATCAAAAATCTTAGCGAAATAATGAAGCCAAGCGATAGGCTGCGCTCTCCGATCCCGGCAAACATCGAGGTTAAACCTGAACGCTGCGAGGGCAACGCCCTGTTGGATACGCTAGGCATCATCGTGGCTATACCAGTGGTAATCGTGGGCGTAGTGCTATTTCTGCCCGTCGGGGCGATGGAGGCACTGGCGATGCAGCATAGCTCGCGATAATAAAAACCGTGAAATTGCGTATCTTGCAGCGAAACTTACAATGTAATGATCGATGAAGCTCGGCGAAATTTGGTATAACTTAGATCGCAAGTTCGATCTATTTATGATCGCATTTTATTTGGCGGCGATGTGGTACGGATTTCTTTTTAGCTTGAATCCTAAAAGCTTAGATGATCTGAAAATCGCGAATGGAATAATCATGGATGTCGGAAGTGATGATGGGCGCGAATATATGCAGATTTTTACGGATGAGCGCAAATTTATCAAAGTCTTTTTAAATGGCGATACGGATAACCTAACCTCCTTTTATAAAAATAAAATTTTGCTCAATGCAGCAATTGCTGAAGCTAATTTTAAGCGCTCAGGAGCGGACGAGTGGCAAGGTATAAATATCAAGCCTTCTATCTCGCTAATCGCATACGAATGGCTGGAAGGCAAGCGAGTTAAAGCTTGGTATCAAAGCCGTCCGTTTCCGTTTCGGGGTCGCGGTACGGCATATCAGGTCTTATTTTTGGATTATAATGCGAGCGTCGATTCGCCGCAGCGCGAGTATCTGATGAAATTCAGATATGATAAATACGCTACGACGGATGATAAATTTACGGCTACGATATTTGGAGCTTTGACGCTCATTTTTCTTGCGATAATGGCGGGCAAATTTTATCAAGCATGGCGCCAACTGCAATAAACGTTGCGCCGCGAAATTTTAAGTAGCATCGGATAGGCTGAAAACACGGCGCTCAGTATTGATACGAAGCACTTTAAAAGACGCTAGGTTCGGGGCATAAAATTTTATCGCGGGTAGCGGCGGCGAGTAGGATAAGCTTACGGCGATAAATTTAAATCGTCATCAAAAACAGACCGAAACGAGATTTAAAATTTTGATAAATAGCGTGCGCCGAGTTTTGAAATTTTGCGGCTCTAGCTGCGCCAGCTAGCGCTAAATTTTAAAATTTAAACTGCTCGAGGTTTTAAAATTTTAAAATTTTAAATTTCGCGCTCGTTTAGCAGCATCCATAAATTCCAAACGTCAAATGGGGGCGGATGGGCTAAAATAGCCCATTTATCAGCCCTTTAATCGCGTCAGATTTTTCCTTTTTCGCGTCGTTTTTGCTGCTGTTATCGTCCTTTTTTACGCCGAAAAGTTTGTCGATACCCTTGCCGATCTGCTTGTCGAGCTTGCCCTTTAGATAATCCGATTGGATATTGTATTTCGGCTCTTTGATCGTGCCGGTGATGTTTATTTCAAGATCGGTTTTTTCGATGTTTGCCTTAACGGGCACCGAAATCGCGCCTGTTTTGCTGTCCAGCGTGCCGCCCGTGACGTTTAGCTTGCTTTTTTGCGCGCTCATATCGGCGTTGAAATTGATTAAATTCTGCTTGATCGTGCCGTTTACTTTGGCGTCGTTATAGACCTCGCCGCCTAGATCGCGGCCTAAAATTTTACCGATTTTATCGATCAATCCGCCGCTAGGAAGGCGGCCGTTATTGATGATCGCGTCGAATTTGCCGCTGTGCGAGTTTGTATTATACGTAAGATTTGCGTTACCAGTGCCGTCGTAAACGTGATCGATATTTAGAAGCGTCGTAAGCTCTTTGACGATGAAATTTTGGATTTTAAAGTTCGCTTCATCGCCCGCGATCTGTCCGTTCAGCTCACCGCCCGCGACCTTAGAATTTATGGTCGCAAACAGGCTCTTGCCGTCATGCGAAAGCTCGCCCGTCGCAGCAATTTTGCCGTTTAGTCTGCGATTTAAGAAAAACTCCAGTCGCTGCAGGCTCGGGATCAGCAGCGCGTAATTTGCTTTAAGCGCTTTGTTTTTAAACTCGTAGGTGCCGTTTAAGCTCTGAAGCTGCGCCAGATCGGAGTTTGCGCTTACGCTAAAGGTCGCGACTGAGTTTTTGATATTTGTCTGCGCCTGCGCGTCCGCTTTTAGATCATTCGGGAAGTTCTTGCCCGTCGCGCCGTCTAAAAATTTCTTAAAAATCACGCCGTTAGCGAGCGAAATTTGCGCCGTGCCGTTGATACCGTCCTTTAAGCTTAACTTCGCATCGCCGTTTATCGTGCCGTTTCCGATCGCGCTGCCGTAAAACAGAGCCGAAAGCACGGCCAGATTTAGATTGCTCGCCTTAAGCTTTAGATCGCTTAAATTTCCGCTCGCATTCAGGTTGCCGCCCATCGCGTTTAGATTTAAGCTTAGATTTTTAAGCTCATTTTGCGCTAGAGCCGCGCTAAGCTCGCCGTTTGCTTTGCCTTGCAGCTTCACTCCCAGGACGTTTTGCAGCGCGGCTAGATCGTTTGCGTTTAGCTTTGCGCTAAGCTCGCCGTTTTTGTTTTTCAGGTCAAATTTAGCCTCCGCATCCGCTTTAAGCGCGTCTTTAAATGCTGAAATTTGCGAGTTTGAAAGCTCAAGCGTAGAAAAATCGGTCTTTAAATTTCCGTTTGCTTTAACGTCGCCTGAAATTTTGCGCCCGATAAGGCTTTCGAGCTTTGCTAAATCGGGCAAGCTTAGATTAAAATCGGAGTTTAAAGTTTTGTTTTTCAGATCAAATTCCGACTTTTCGGCGCTGATTTTGCCTAGAGTCGAATCGATCTTGCTTGCTGCTCGCAGGACGTCATTTTGCGCCGTGATGTCCGAGTTTAGCGTGATCTGCACGCCCTTTGGGATGGAAATATTCATATCTTTAAACGCAGATTCGTTTAGGATCAAATTTGAGCTCTTGATGCTTGCGTTGCCCTCTGCGCCGCCGCCTCCAGCTTTGATGTCCGAGAGCACGTCGATATTTCCTTTTGCGTAGATCGGCAGAGAGGCCACGGCAAGGGCTTTTTCGACGTTTAGGCCCTTAGCGTCGATTTGTAGATCAAGCGGACTAAGGTCTTTTAAATTTGCTAAAAATTTTACGTTACTATCAAAAATCCGCCCGCTGCCGTTGATACCGAATTTGTCAAGATCGCCTAAAATTTGCCCCTTAAGGCTTAGCCCTTCGCTCGTTTTTATGCCGAGCTTGGCTAGATCGTGCGCGTTTGCGTCGTAGTTAAGATCGAAAGAGCGCGCAAAAAGCGAGTATTTACCCTTTACGTTTACGTTTGCAGCGTCATTTACGTTGGCGCTGATGTCCAGATCGCCGAAATTTAGATCGAATTTCTCAAGCTTCACGTCAAGGCCGCTTTTTTCTTTGATCAAATTTTCTACGTAAGGCTTAGTAAGATTGTTGCCAAAATCGCTGAAAAATAGGCAGCCGGTGCCTACGATAAGCAGGATTAAAATTCCTGTGATTATGCCGAAAATTTTCATTTCGTCCCCTTAAAATTTAAAATTTGAGGGTATTATAGCCCTTAAAATTTAACGTTTGAAATCTTAATACTTGAGTTAAAATCACTAAAGTTTTATAAAAATTTTTCATAAACTATTGACAAGATTTTAAATTTTGCATATAATCTTAGCACTCAAACACATTGAGTGCCAATTTTAGAAATCACAAATCAAAGAAAGGACTGAAATGAAATTTCAACCACTTGGCAAGCGCGTTCTAATAGAGCGCGAGGAGGAAACCAAAAAGACCGCTTCGGGCATCATCATCCCCGACAATGCTTCAAAGGAGAAGCCTTCGACCGGCAAAATCGTAGCCGTCGGCAGCGAATGTGAAGGCGTCAAAAATGGCGATACCGTAGCGTTTGCAAAATACGCAGGCAGCGAGATTAGCTTAGATGATAAGAAATTTCTTATCTTAAATTTAGAAGATGTTTTAGGCATAATTAAATAAAAAGGATTGAAAATGGCAAAAGAGATTATTTTTTCAGACGACGCAAGAAACAAGCTTTACGCGGGCGTTAGAAAGCTAAACGACGCAGTTAAAGTTACGATGGGACCTCGCGGTCGCAATGTCTTAATCCAAAAAAGCTTCGGCGCTCCGGCGATCACAAAAGACGGCGTAACCGTCGCTAAAGAGATTGAGCTAAAAGATACGCTAGAGAATATGGGCGCTTCCTTGGTGCGCGAAGTAGCGAG
This sequence comes from uncultured Campylobacter sp., assembly GCF_937997535.1. Classification (GTDB taxonomy): domain Bacteria; phylum Campylobacterota; class Campylobacteria; order Campylobacterales; family Campylobacteraceae; genus Campylobacter_B. Next base: position 15,672 of record NZ_CALKTT010000099.1, on the reverse strand, counting down.
CAAAACTAACGATCAAGCAGGCGACGGCACTACGACTGCGACCGTACTAGCTCACGCGATCTTTAAAGAGGGTCTACGCAACGTAACTGCGGGCGCAAATCCGATCGAAGTTAAGCGCGGTATGGATAAATTTAGCGCTGCGGTTATTGAGGAGCTAAAAAAATCATCCAAAAAAGTAAGTGGCAAAAAAGAGATCGCTCAGGTCGCTACGATCTCTGCCAATAACGACAGCGCGGTGGGCGATCTGATCGCAGACGCTATGGAAAGAGTCGGCAAGGACGGCGTCATCACCGTTGAAGAGGCGAAATCTATCAACGATGAGTTAAACGTAGTCGAGGGAATGCAGTTTGACCGCGGCTATCTAAGCCCATATTTCATTACAAATGCCGAGAAGATGCTAGTCGAGCTAGCTTCTCCACTAGTGCTTCTATTTGACAAAAAAATTACAAATTTAAAAGATCTACTTCCGGTTTTGGAGCAGGTTCAAAAAAGCGGCAAACCGCTTCTAATCATCGCCGAGGATATCGAGGGCGAGGCACTTGCGACTTTAGTCGTAAATAAACTTCGCGGCGTGCTAAATATATCCGCGGTCAAAGCCCCTGGATTTGGCGATCGCAGAAAGGCGATGCTTGAAGATATCGCGATTTTAACGGGCGGCACCGTCATCAGCGAGGAGCTTGGAAGAACGCTGGAAAGCGCTTCTATGGCCGATCTCGGACAAGCCGAGCGCATCGTGATCGACAAAGACAACACCACTATCGTAGGCGGCGCGGGCAAGAAAAAAGATATTGACGCGCGCGTTTCGCAGATCAAAGCTCAAATCGCCGAAACTACGAGCGATTACGACAAAGAGAAGCTTCAAGAGCGCATGGCTAAGCTTAGCGGCGGCGTTGCGGTCATCAAGGTGGGCGCTGCGACCGAAACCGAGATGAAAGAGAAAAAAGATCGCGTGGACGACGCTCTAAATGCAACCAAAGCGGCCGTAGACGAGGGTATCGTAATCGGTGGCGGCGCTGCTCTAATCAGAGCTGGACTTAGCGTAAAACTAGCTCTAAGCGGCGACGAGCTTATCGGCGCAGACATCGTTAAGCGCGCGCTTTTCGCTCCGCTTCGCCAGATCGCCGAGAATGCGGGATTTGACGCGGGCGTCGTAGCAAACGCCGTCGAGCAGAACAAAGACAAAAAATTCGGCTTCAACGCCGCAAATGGCGAGTACGTCAATATGTTTGACGCAGGTATCATCGATCCGGTCAAAGTCGAGCGTATCGCGCTTCAAAATGCGGTCTCCGTCGCAAGCCTGCTTCTAACGACCGAAGCGACCGTAAGCGAGATCAAAGAGGAGAAACCTGCAATGCCTCCAATACCTGATATGGGCGGAATGGGTGGCATGGGTGGAATGATGTAGTCCCATAGGAGCGTCATTCGGCGCTCCTATGCCATTGCAACGGCGTGGTGAGATTTTACGGTGCCCCCGCAATGCCTTTGCGGCGATGCTTTTGCTATGCGCCGTAAAATGAGATGTGCCGCGTTTTGGATATGTCTAAGGCGCGGCGATTTATTATGAATTAGCGATTAAGCGGTGTGATTTTTAGTCACTGCATGATCTTATAAATTTCGTATCTCACCGCAAATTTACAGTTTTGCCGCATTATCCTTTAAATTTAAAAACTTTATTTAAGCTTGCTTTTTACCTTAAATTCTGACTTGCCGCTCAAAATTTAAGCGCAGAATTCTAAAACTTTAAAATTTTCAGCTATCCCACCTAAACACTTACAAGATAAAATTTTTTCGTGGCATCATATTTTTGTTGTGATAAAATTTTATTGCCAAACAGAATCCTAGCTACGGAATTTTTAAAGTTTAGCCTTTATCAATGTTTTGTTTAGCGATACGGCTTGGAATTAGAGCTGAAATTCCATAGCCTTACTTATTAAATTTAACGCGGCTTAATCTAAGCTTTGCTAAATTTCGCCTAAAATCCATGGAAAGGAAAACGATGAAAAATTTAGCTCGTATCTTTTTAATCGCGTTCATTTTGACGAGCTTTTCTGGCGCTTTTGCCGCGCAGCAAAGCCACAAATCTACCGCCGCGCAGCAAAACCATAAATATAAAATTTCATCTCAAAATCTGCGAGCCAAAGATCATCCGAGTAAAAATACCTCGGCAAAATTCTCTGCCGAGCCACATGCTAAAAAATCTGCAAATGCTAAAAGCCTTTCAAATTCCAAGTTCACAAAAAATATGCGTGCATCTGGGAATTCAGCTAAAAATTCCACGCAAAAAAGTACGAAAAATTTTACTAAAAATCCCGGGCAAAATTCCGCATCGCATTCTGCGAGAAATAAAGCACCTAGGCGCCCGGCTAGTCAATCAGGCAGTCAGAATGGAGCTAGCAAGAGCCTAGTCGCGACGCTGATGCGTTTGCCAAAGACCCGTATTGATGAGGATGAGGTGCCAAACGCCCGCGATACGGAGCAAACTTACAGAGGTGCAGATATGCGGAGAAATGCAAGCGCGCAAACTCACGGAGGCGCAGATGAGCAGACCGGCAGAACCGTAGACGCACAAGCTCGAAAATTAACGACGACTCGAATTGCACAACCGCAAGCTCGCTATGGCTATAGTGCAACTCGTTCTGGCGCTATGGGGCATACAGCTGCAGCTCATTCGAGCGCCACGAAGTATACGGCTCGTCAAAATGCTCGCGCGCCCTATCTTCCCACATCTGCTCGCTTTAACCGTGCGATAGGGCGCTCTGGCGGTAGCGCGCTTGGTAGGATGCCGTCGCCAGAGCGAAGTAATGCGCTAGGGCAAGGTGCTGCGATGCGTTATGATGAGCGTTGGGCGAAGCCCGCTCCACAGCCGTATGAGCCTGCGCCTGAGACCGAGAAAAAGCGCGGGCTGATATTTTCGTCGCAGTGGGGTCCTGCCGCGCCGAAAAGTAAGTGGCAGCAGCACGAAGCCCCGACGGATGACGCTTCGTCGCGCAATGAGTCGGTGATGGATATGCTGCAGGACAAGATGAGCAGGGTCAAGGTGAATATGGAGCTGGTGCGCTAGCCTAGGCGGCGCGCCAGCGCAATTTATATGCGTAGGCGGTTTAAATTTTGCTGCCTCTATAAGATCGCGATACTGGCGCGGTGTGCAAACACGAACGGCTGACGTTTTTTCGGCTTTGCCGCCGTGCGAAACAATGCCCTAATGCTGCAATTAAAGATAGAATTTTTATATTTCATCCACTTGCTTTGAAATTTCACGACTGCATGCCGCGCTGCTAGGATAAACCATACTGCACTCGTTTTGCGCGAGTGAGCGCTGCGACGATACTGTGGGTAAAATTTCGCCAAAATTTAAAAAGCTTAATTTTGTAATTTTACGTCGCAGGACTTCGCTTGCCTGCCAAGTTTGCGGAATTTTGCTTAGCTGCGTGGTTTATTAAATTTCGCTTGCCATCAAATTTTGTAGAGTTTCATTTGTTGTCGGAATTTTTAGAATTTTATTAGATGGCGGAATTTTATAGAACTCTATTTGCTAAAATTTCACGGCGAAATAAAATTTTCCGCAAGTGCGAAAGCAAAATTTAGCGAGTGAAATTATACGGCGGGTGGCGAGTGCGAATTATTAAATTTTAACCCCGTTTTGAATAAAATAGCGCAAAAAATTCTAAAGGCTTAAATTTGAAAAATCGCTATCCGACCCGCCAAATCTCCGTCGGCTCCGTCAAAATCGGCGGCGGCGCGCCCATCTCCGTGCAGTCGATGAGCTTTTCTAAAACCAAAGATGTGGAGGGCACGCTAGAGCAGATAAACCGCCTGTATTTCGCGGGCTGCGACATCGTGCGCTGCGCCGTGCTTGATAAGCAGGACGCTGACGCGCTCGCGCGGATAAAAAAAAGCTCGCCGCTTCCTATCGTAGCGGACATTCATTTTAATTTTCGCTTGGCGCTGCAGGTCGCGGAGTTTGTCGATGCTATCCGCATCAATCCGGGCAATATCGGCGGCAAGGAGCGTATCAAAGAGGTCGTGCGCGCGTGCAAAGCTCGCAGCCTGCCTATCCGCATCGGCGTAAATTTGGGCTCACTCGAGGAGCAGTTTGAGCAAAAATACGGCCGCAGCGTGGAGGCGATGGTGCAAAGCGCGCTGTATAACGCCGCGCTGCTTGAGGATGAGGACTTTAGCGACATTGCGATCTCGCTTAAGACTTCGGATGCGCCGAGCACGGTGGCCGCATATCGCGCGCTACGCCCGCTATGCGAGTATCCTTTTCATCTGGGCGTGACCGAGGCGGGGACGAAATTTCATGCAAGCATCAAGAGCGCAATCGCGCTGGGAGCACTTCTGATGGAGGGGATCGGCGATACGATGCGCGTGAGCATCACGGGCGAGCTTGAGGAGGAGATCCGCGTCGCGCGCGCGATCCTGCAGGATGCGGGCGTGCAAAAAAGCGGCGTCAATATCATCTCGTGCCCTACTTGCGGGCGTTTGCAAAGCGATCTGCTAAGCGCGATCAAAATCGTCGAAGAAAAAACCGCGCACATCAAAACGCCGCTAAATATCAGCGTCATGGGCTGCGTCGTAAATGCGATCGGCGAGGCGAAGGGCGCGGATGTGGCGATCGCGTTCGGCAACGGGCGCGGTATCGTGATGCGCCACGGCGAAGTGGTTGCCAAACTCGATGAGAGCAAGCTCGTGGAGCGGTTTTTGCAAGAGGTCGAGGACGAGGTGCGGGTTCGCGAAGGGGCGTGATAGCTGCGGAGCACCCGGTTTGCTAAAGTCTTTATTGCGCGCGGCTCAGCCGCGCGGATCGGCGTTTGGGCGCGTTGGGTTCACTGCGGTTCGTTTAGGCTCATCAACACAGCGTGTCTGAGGCGTAAAATTTTAAAATTTAATTCCGAGGCGACGCTTTTAAATTTGAGCTTTTGGGAATGCGGCTTGGAATTTTAGTTTGGAATTTCAGGTTTAAAATTTTAGCTCTAGGATTTCGTTTTGGAATTTTGGGTTTGAAATTTTAACTTTGCAATTCGCCGTGAAATTTTATTTTAAAATTTGAGCCTCGCGATTCGGTGCTAAATTTGCGGCGTGAAATTTCGATACGTAAAATTTTAAACCATAGAGCTCAGCGGCGTAAAATTTCAAGGCACGACATTGAAGTTTAGCCGCGTTAAATTTAGTGCGATTTATTGCGACAGACACACTGTTTTGCGAAACAGAGGGCGAGCGTTAAATTTAAATGCCGCGGCATTTGGCTCATTGTTTAATGCGTTTGAAAAATTTCAGATCGCGACATTTCGGTTTAAATTTAGCAAAGTTCGCTTGCCGCAGCTTGGGCGCAAAATTTAATGCCCGAGCCGGGGGCGCTAAATTTTAATATACGGGCTTAAAATTTTTAAAGAATTCTAAGCCCTAGTGAAATTTCAAGCTCTATGAAATTTCAAAATTTTAAATCCGCCGCGGCTGCCTTTAGGCGCAGCTTTAAATAGCCGCGGTGTGTGCGGCATAAGAGCGCAGCGGCTTAAAATCGCGTGGCTTTTGGAAGCGCGAAATTTTCAAAGCTGCGATAGTTCTAAGGTCTCGCGACGAGCGTTCAAAGCCGCATCGGTTTTCAAAAGCGCTGGACCGGGGGCTGCGGATTAAAATTTACGATTTTATAGAGCTTAAAATTTAGACGCGCAAAAGCGCGCGAAACGAGGGGAAGCGATGGTAACGAAGCAGAATGTGCCTGCAAATTTATACGATCTGGATATGGAGCGCGCGATTTTAAGCTCGCTTTTGCAAAACGAGGACGCATACGGCGAGCTGAGCGAGATAATCTCGGTCGGCGATTTTTTCTATAAGCCGCACGCCGACATCTACGAGGCGATCGTCAAGTGCTCCTCGCACAACGAGCCGATCGCGCCGAGCTTCGTTAAAAAATGGCTAGCCGAGCGCTACGACGATGGCGCATTTACCGAGGTTGTAGCCACCAGCGGCGTGGTCGATGCCCCAAAATACGCGCTCGAGCTGCGCGAAAAATCGATCAAGCGCTCGCTAATCAAGGTCGCGCACGAGATCCCTTCGATGGTAAACGAAGCCGTGCGCAGCAAAGACACCGCCGATAAAATCAGCTCTAAAATTTACGAGCTCGTCGATGAGGAGCGCCACGGCGGCATCAAAAAATCGCACGAGATCATCGCCGACGTAGTAGAGGAGCTGAAGCGCCAAAAGGCGCTCGCAGGCTCGGAGCTCGTGGGGCTAGATACGGGCTTTCGCTTCCTAAACGACTGCACGAAGGGGTTGAAACCGGGTGAGCTCATCATAATCGCCGCCCGCCCCGGTATGGGAAAGACCGCTTTTGCGCTAAATTTGATGATGAAAACTCTGCAAAGCGGCAAGGGCGTCGTATTTTTCTCGCTCGAGATGCCCTCCGTGCAGCTGATGTATCGCATACTAAGCGCGCTTAGCTCGATCCCGCTAAGCGACATAATGAGCGCCAAGCTCAGCGACGACGACTGGACGCGCTTCAACGACGCCTGCGACGCGGTGCTGAATATGCCGCTTTTCGTCTATGACAGCGGCTATGTAAACATCCACCAAGTCCGCACCCAGCTGCGCAAACTCAAATCCGCAGACGCCAATATCAAGCTTTGCGTGATCGATTACATCGGACTTATGACGAGCACGAGCAACTACTCCGAACGCCACCTGCAAATCGCCGAAATTTCGCGCGGGCTCAAGCTCTTAGCGCGCGAGCTCAACATCCCAATCATCGCGCTGTCGCAGCTAAACCGCTCGCTTGAGGCGCGCTCTAACAAACGCCCGATGCTAAGCGATCTGCGCGAAAGCGGCGCTATCGAGCAGGACGCCGACATTATACTTTTCGTCTATCGCGATGAGGTTTATAAAGAGCAGATGGAGCGCGAGCGCATTTCGCGGCTGGAGGCCGAGGGCAAGGACGCGGGCGAGCCCGTGTTTAGGCGCAACGACTATCAGGAAAAGGCCGAAATTATCGTCGGCAAAAACCGCTCGGGCGAGGCGGGCAGGACGATCGAGGTGGGCTTTCAGGGCAGATTTACCCGCTTTGTCGATACGAGCTTCGGCGGCGAGCCCAGCGAGAGTGCGATCTTTAATGAAAACGACAATCTCGACTACGTCTCGCAGCTGCAAGATCAGGGCTTTGAGGAGCCCGCTGCGGCGCGCTTCGATATGCCGAATCCCGATGCGGCTCAGAATTTGCAGCAAAATTTAACGCAGAATTTTAATGAAGCCCAAAATTTTAACGAAGCTCAAAATAGCGGCGTAAGTTTAAACGAAAGCTCTGCTGGTGCTCGAAATTCCGGGGTAAATATCGATTTTGACGAGATGCCTAGCTTCGGTCAAAGCGATGCGCAGGTCGGCGAGGAGATAGACGGCGAGTCTAAATTTAGCGCAGAGCAGGGCTTAGCAGAGGTACAGCGCGCGGCACAGGACGCACCGCAAAAGCAAGAATTTGAGGGTCAACATTTAGATGATGTAATAGCGGGCGGTATCTCGCCCGAAACAGAGGGCGTGCATAAAAATTTAGCGGACACTCTGCAAGGCGCAAAAGACACATCGCAAGGCGCAAATAACACTCAGCAAGAGGGCACTACGTATTTTGAAAGAGATGATGAGCCGCCTTTTGAAGCGCAAGAGGATGAGGCGAAATTTAAACCCGCGCCGCCTTTAAATATCGAAGAAATGGGCATTCCAAAGATCAATGAGGCAAACAGGCTCGATGACGACGACGCGCCGCTGGATCTGTGAAATAGCGCTTAGGCTAGCGCTGATCGTTAGCGTTTTTTGCTTCGCGCTTTACGCGCAGGATTTCAGTGACGCGGGCTTTTGCGCGCTGGCGGCGTTTTGGGCTTACGCGCTATTTCGGGTGCTATTTACCTTTTTTTACGAGGCAAAGCAGCGCGCCAATGCGGCGCTATTTCGCAGCGGCGGGACTTTGATTAAAATTTTTAGAGGCAGGCTCATAAGCGGGGTTTTTGCCTGCGCGGGCGCGATCCTCTTAAGCGTCACTTTGGCGCTAGGCCTAGCGGATCTGCGCGGCGCGGAGCTATTCGTGACGCTCGCGGCGCTGCCTGCAGCTCTTGCTCTGATGCGCCTAGCGGTGCTTAAGCTTAGCCTAAAAGAGATTAAAAACCCTAGAATTTTATCGCTGAAGCTTAGCATTTTGCTGCTCGCCGTGCTTGCCGTAGCGGTAAATTTCGCCATAAATTTAGCCTATTTGCAGCTTGCGGACGCTACGGATTCAGCTGAGCACTCTTTAAATTCCGCGATAAATTTTACTCCGCTTACCCGCACCGCTTCATCCGCCGAAGACTTCGTGAGGAATAACGCTTCGGCACCCGTCGGAAATTTTGCAACATATAATGCCGCTAAATCCGTTAAAAATTTCGCGGCGAATAACGCTGCCATAGTTATTAGAAATTCCGAGACCGATAATGCTGTCAAGTCCGCACCGGACGCCGTCAAAAATCCTACCGCTTCGCCCGCAAATTTTAAAGCAGGCTCCGTCAGAGCGGTGCACGCCTCGGCTGAAAATTCAAAGGCAAATACCGCAGCCGCGCCGCAGACCTTCGCTAAAAATTCTACGACTAGCCCCGCCGCAGCGAAAAATTTAGCCCAAAATCCCGCCGCACCGAGTATGGCTGCCGACAATTCCGCCAAAAATTCCGCGACAAGCCCCGCATCGGTAGCCGAAATTTTTGAAATTTTAAAATCTACCGTGCCGCAAGCGCACTTCAGATCCGCCCTGCTAAATGAAATTTACGCTTTGAAATTTTACAAAAACGCGCTGTTCGAGCTGGCGCTGTCGCAGAGCCCTAGCGCGCTAAAAATCGCTCTTTTGTTTCTGATCTGCGCGGGAGATTTCCTCTTTTACTGCGCGATCTTGCATCTTTGCGCCTTCGTGCTTTTTATGCCGCGAGCAGCAGCCGCGCCCAAAATAGGGCGCTTTAGCGGCACGATCTTTGCGCTTGCTTACGTCACGCTGTGTTTGATCTGCGCCGCGCAGACGCGCACGGCAGGCAGCGGAGCGGAGGGCGCACATCCTAAAAGCGCAGTCGAGACGAGCGTGCAGATCGTACTGCAAAGCGGCGAGCGGCTGATCTTAAGCGCGCGCGAGGCGGACGCGCTAAGAGGCGAGCTAAACGCTACGCGCTTCGCCGCGGAAGTAAACGCCGCGTCCGCGCTAAATAGCTACATCGACGCCGTTTATGACGAGGGCGCGAGGCTTAGCGCGCAGAAAATGGCGGATTTCAATTACTCGTTTTTGAGCGATTATCTGGTGCTGTGGCACGGCGTGTGGGACGATGACGCGGGTGCGTATCTGAATGAGAAATTTGCGGGCTTCGTGAGCGAGAGCTTCCCGAAAGATTTTGGCGAAAACATCGCTAAAATCGCTGCGGCGAACGTCAAAGATTATGAGAGCTCGCTAAATTTTACGCTCAAAAAATACGGCGCGAAAGTTGATCTCAACGTCACGCAGAGCTTCAGCCTAAAAAGCAAGGCGTATCGCGCGAGCGGGACGGGGCTAGGGGCGCTGGGCGGCGTGCTGGGCGCAAAGCTGATAAGCAAGAGCCTCGCTAAAACTGCGGCCAAGACGGGCGCGAAGACCCTTACCAAAGCGGGCGCCAGCGCAACAAGCGGTAGTGCGGGGCTCGTGTGCGGTCCGGGCGCGGTGGTGTGCGTGCCCGCGTTTGCCGTGGCTACGTGGTTCGGGCTGGATTTCGCGTTTGCCAAGGGCGACGAGGCGCTGAACCGAGAGGAGTTTGAAGCTGCGATCGTGCGCGATATGATGGCGGCGAAAGAGGAGCTAAAGCGCGCGCTGGCGCAGGATTTCAACGCGACGATAGATGAAATTTCGAGTGAAATTTTAAATTTAGATGGGAAGTAGGGCAGCGGATTATGGAGCTTTCGTGTGTAGCGGGCACTGGGCGGCGTGCATCAAAATGAGCAGTTCGGTAGGCAGTTCGGCAGGTACGAAACGGTAGCGAAACTGGCGGCGACAAAATAGGCGGTGCAAAACAAGTAGCGCAGCGGGTGTGCAATAAACAGCGCCTCGGGTTTTTGAATTTATAAAATTTTATCCTGCTTTGCTTACTTTGCCGCACCTGCGCGATTTAAATCGGTTACGAGTAAAATTTGGCGGCGGATTGCGGAATTTACGTGCGCGAGGCTTGTGCGACAGCGGCGAAATTTTAAAATTTGATCTAAGCGCAGGCGGGTGGGATTACGGCGCATTTATCGCGCCGCCGAGCTCCTTAAATTTAAGAGCTAACTAAAAATTTTTAAATATAATCGCCGCTTAAAATAAGGAGTGCTAATGAAAAAATTCTATCTTAAAATTTTGCTATTTGCGTTTATAACGGCATTCGCGGCGATCCCCGCTACGGCAAAATCGCATTTGACAAGCTTGATAAAGTTAGAGGATTTTAATAACGAAGAGCAAAGGATGCTTTTTAAATCCTGCGATTACGGTGACGGAAAATATGGATCGTGCAATAAACTCGTTGAAATTTTATCTAAAGAGTGCGAGGATGGTGATATGCGCTCATGTACTATACAGAGTGATTTTTTACAATCTTTGTTTAGAGAAGAGGAAGCTATGAAATATCTGATTAAGCTGTGTGATGCTAACCTTATCGAATATTGCATGGGGCTAGGTTGGGAAGATATAGAATTTAACGGCAATATACAAAGGGCAATTAGGAGTTTTGAAAAAGTATGCGATAGCAAGCTGAAGAATAGTGAGCTTTTTTGTAGAATGAATGAGGAATTAAAGAGCTGTTTAAAAGATAAAGAATGCAATCCGATAATAAAGGGCAAGGCTCTTTTAAAAAGAACTGTAGAGGAGCTGAAATGAGAAGTATTGGCGTTTTATTCTTATTGATTATGATATTGTCGTGTCCGTTATCTGCCAAATCTACGGCAGAGGAACAAAATCTTTATAACGAATGCAATAAAGGAAACGGCAAATATAGCTCATGCACTAAACTAATAGAAATTTTATCTAAAAAATGCGATAGCGGTAATATGGAAAAATGCAATGATTTGGGCTATGTTATGGGTTTAGAGCTCGGTATGCGTGAAGCGGCTTTTGTGCCCTTAGAAAAATCTTGCAAGGCAGGTATTGCAGCATCTTGTTTTAACCTCGGTATACATGATATTGCGATAAGAGGCAATGTCAAAAGAGCGGCACATAACTACGCTATAGCTTGCGAAAAATATTCAGAGCATCTAGAAAAAGAAAGAATATTTAAACTAAAATCTTGCGAGCTGAAGGTGGCTTTAGAAAACTGCTTACGAGATGAGGAGGAACACGATCCCGTAAAGTGCGCGAAAAAAGTCTTTTGGGAAATAAGCGATAAATACGACGCGAATTCAACCAAGGAGTAAAAGATGGCAAATCCAAAGAAGGGCAAAGAGCAATAATGAAAGAATTTTATCCCGTAATTTTGGCATCTTTAATAACGCAAGCCGCGGCAGAAATCAACCAAAGCGTAGCCGCTAGTAAAAGATAAAATTTACGTCGCCTGCCGATCTAAATTTAAATTTATATCATTCGTAAGGATTAAAATGAAAGCGCTATGTTTATACTCGCAATAAAACAAGCGTGCAAATAGGTACTAGGTATGAGCGAGGAGGAGGAAGAGCAAATTTTATATTTGAGGCGGTATTTAAAGCTGGGCTGCAAAGACGGCGACGCGCAAATGTGTAAGGATTTAGGAAAAACAGGGAATTAGGGCAGAATTTTAAATACTAAATTGCCCCACTTGCAAGCTCACAAAATTCGGACTTTAAAATTTAATCTTAATTGGGCTATAATCTTAGAATTAATATTCAAAAAGGAGTTTTTATGCAAACACAAAATAATTTTATAAACCGCGAGCTAAGCTGGCTACGCTTCAATACCCGCGTGCTGGAACAATGCAAAAAGGATATCCCGCTAATTGAAAAATTAAAATTTCTAGCGATTTACAGCACGAATTTAGACGAGTTCTATATGATCCGCGTGGCGGGTCTGAAGCAGCTTTTCACAGCCGGCGTTATAACCAGCGGCGATGACGAGATGACGCCTCTTGAGCAGCTGCGCGCGATCCGCTCCTATCTAAGAAACGAACAAACCGAGCTTGAGCAGCAGTATTTCGGCATCCAAAAGGAGCTTTGCAAAAACGGGCTTTTTATCAAAAGCTACGACGAGCTACAGCCCGAGCTAAAGCCTGCGGCGGACGAGTTTTTTTTCTCGCAGATAATGCCCGTCATCGTCCCGATCGCAGTCGATGCAACCCATCCGTTCCCGCATCTAAACAATCTCAGCTTCTCCCTTGCGGTCAAGCTCTGCGATGAGGGCGCGCCCGAGTCGGTGCATTTTGGGATGATTAGAATTCCGCGTGTGATCCCGCGCTTCGTGCAGGTCGCGCAAAACACCTACGTGCCGATCGGCACTATCGTAAAGCGCCACGCGGAGGAAATTTTCCCCGGCTACAAGCTTCTTAGCTCCGCAGCTTTCCGCGTCACGCGAAACGCCGACATCGTGATCGAAGAGGAGGAAGCCGATGATTTTATGATGATCTTAGAAGCGGGGCTTAAGCTGCGCCGTAAAGGGGCTTTCGTGCGGCTTCAGATCGAAAAGGATGCCGATGCCGAATTATTAGAATTTCTAAATTCCCATCTTAAAATTTTTTACAAAGATATATATGAATGCGCTGTGCCGCTTACGCTGGACGGGCTTTGGGAGATCGCTTCCAATAAGGATTTTTCCTTTCTAGCCCATCCTCAGTATCTGCCAAAGACCCTGCCCCCCTTTAACGAAAACACCTCCGTTATGAGCGCGATGGAGAAGGAAGATATCCTGCTGATCCATCCTTACGAGAGCTTCGATCCCGTCCAAAAGCTCATTAAAGAAGCCGCAAAAGATCCAAAGGTTATCTCGATCCGCATGACGCTGTATCGCGTGGAGAAAAACTCCCCGATCGTCCAGAGCCTGATCGAAGCCGCAAGCGACGGCAAGCAGGTGACGGTGATGGTAGAACTTAAGGCGAGGTTTGATGAGGAAAACAATCTGCACTGGGCGAAGGCGCTCGAAGACGCCGGCGCGCACGTCATCTACGGTATCACGGGCTTTAAAGTCCACGCCAAGGTAACTCAGATCATCAAAAAAGAGGACGGCAAGCTTAAATTTTATATCCACCTAGGCACGGGCAACTACAACGGTTCGAGCGCTAAAATTTACACCGACGTGAGCTTTTTTACTTGCGGCGATCGCTTCGATAAGGACACGACGAATTTCTTCCACATCCTCTCGGGCTACAATAAAAACCGCAAGCTAGGCAACCTCTCTATGTCGCCGATGCAGATCAAAGAGCGGCTCTTAGCGATGATAAAAAACGAGGAGAAAAAAGGCTCTGCCGGTAGGATCATCGCTAAGATGAACGCTCTTGTCGACGGCGATATGATCAAGGCGTTATATAAGGCAAGCGCTGCGGGCGTAAAGATCGATCTCATCGTGCGCGGCATCTGCTGCTTGCGCCCGGCGCTTAAGGGCGTCAGCGAAAATATCCGCGTGATCTCGATCGTCGGCAAATACCTAGAGCACGCTAGAATTTTTTACTTCGCGCACGCGCAGCCTAGCCTATACATCGCGAGTGCGGATTGGATGCCGCGAAATTTAGAGCGCAGACTGGAGCTGATGAGCCCGATTTACAACGAAAATCTGCAAAACAAGCTAAAAGAAATTTTAAAGCTTCAGCTAAGCGATAACGAGCTTGCATTCGAGCTGCAAAGCAGCGGCGAATACCAAAAGATAGAGCCTAAAAAAGGTGAAGAGAGGATCGACGATCAGGAATTTTTAGAAGCTTATTTTAGTAAAATTTATAAAAACATCCGCAAGCATGATGAAAGCGGCACGGCGCTAACTAAGCTTTTGAAAGAGAGCTAGGCGCCTAGAAATTTTGCGTCGTTTGGGCTAGCTATTCGCTAAGCCCGCGCGCAGACCGAGATCATAAAATATTAGATGCAGAATTTTGCGCCGTGAACGCGCGAGTAGATTTACAGAAATTTCAAAGGGATTAAATGAAAAGATATCTTTATCTAGCCGTTATAGCTATGTTTTGCATGGGTGGAGTCTTTGAAGACGCGGACAAGCTCTATGAGGACGGCGATTATTCTAAAGCGATAAAAATGTGGCAGCGCAGCTGTGACGGCGGAGATACGCGAAGCTGCTATAGGCTCGGGGGTTTATATAAATTCGGCATCAACACCACGCAGAGCTATCAAAAGGCAGCGGAGGTTTATAAAAAAACTTGCGATGGTGGGGATATGACCGGCTGCTATGAGCTTGCAGGACTATACTTCGAAGGCTATGGTGTTAGACAAGATTATCAAAAGGCGGCGAGCCTGCATCAAAAGGCTTGTGACGGCGGCAATATGCTTTCGTGCAATTTGCTTGCAATTTTATACGAATCCGGTATCGGCGCCCCAAGAGACAAGCACAAGGCTATGGTTTTGCGTCAAATGATTTGCGATAACGGTGATGCAGATATGTGCAATAACCTTGCATATTTATATAAAAACGGCGACAAGGTCGAGCAGGACTTGCAAAAGGCAGAGATTCTATATAAAAAAGCGGCTGTTTTGTACCAAAAGAAAGCTCAAATAAATCAAAAGAAATGCGATGAAGGCGACTTATACGAGTGTCAGCGCCTAGCGGATCTATATATAGACGGCAGGGGCGTAGAGAAGGATTTCAAAAAGGCTGCGGATTTATACCAGAAGGCTTGTGACGGCGGCATGGCGGCGTCGTGCTTGATTCTGGGAGACTTATACAAAGCAGGCAATTACCAAAAAGCGGCAAGCCTATATCAAAGCGGGCTAAATTTGCTTAAAAATACTTGCGAGAGCGGGGACGCGGACTCGTGTAATTATCTCGGAGATTTATATAAAAATGGATGGCACATTAAACAAGATAGATCCTTGGCAAAAGAATTTTACGGGAAAGCATGCGATTTAGCAGAGCAGATCGGCTGCGACGAATACAAGCAATTAAACGAAGCGGAACTCATCGAGGATAAACACGGTATCGCACCGAGCGCGCCTTAATCCGTGAAGTTTGCATGCTTGCGCGCAAACAAGGCTACGCAATCAGCGAGCTATCAAATTTTAGAATTTTAAAATTCTAAATTTTATAAATTATCTTAGGCGCAGCTTCCTAGAAATACTAATTTGCCATGATACTAGCTATATACTACGCGTAAATAAAATTCCACTCACTTATGATAAAATTTTAAAATTTCTGAAGTTAAAATTTGAAAATTTACTCACTGTCTCATCGCATGCATTTCATGAAAATACTTTTAAATTTAAAGTAAAAATTTGTAATTTTAAAAAATATATTTCTACTGTATTCAGTTGTGATATGTGTTGTTACATTAGGAAATTTTTTCTTATATTCACTTAAAATTTGAGGAAGGTTATATTGTGAATAATTTATTGAAATTCCAGCTCTTAATGTTCCTGAAATGGTTGTATTTCCTTCTTTTAAATCTTCTCTCATAAGCTCTAATAATTTTTTTGCTTCTTGACTATAATATAAAACTTTTTCTCCCTCTGATGTAAAATGTATTCCCTGTCTTGAACGAATCATAAGGGTTACTCCAAGTTCTTCTT
>NZ_CALKTT010000098.1 GCF_937997535.1 uncultured Campylobacter sp. | reverse complement strand
CATACCCGCCTCCGTTAAATTTAGCGCCATTTTAATTAAAAATGCTGAATTTAAGAGAAATTCGTTCTGCCTTAAATTTCAGCTCCGTGTAGCAACGTGCTTGGAGCGCGAAATTTAAAGCGCAGCGCCGAAGCGATCGATCATAGGCTCTTTAGCGCCGCGAGTACGTTTTGTGCGTCTTGCTCGGGCTCTGCGATACGGCTAAAGCGCTTTATCTCCTTGCCGTCTTTAAAAATCAGGGTTTGGCGGTGGTAAAATTTCTTCCCGTCGCCGGTAGTGAAAGTCTCGAGCCGCAGCGGCGCTTCAAGCTCGAATTTTTCGTCGTTTATGAACTCAAACGTAGCGCCCGTAGCGCGCTTAAACTCGCTCGTGCCCGCCTCGCCCATACTGCCTACGGCGATAAGCTCAAAGCCGAGGGCTCTTATTTGTGCAAACGCGCTCTCGTAGGCCTTGCACTGAAGCGTGCAGCCCGTAAGCCCCGCTGCGCCGCGCAACTCTGCGGGCAAAAATTTGCCGCTATCGCCCATTTTCGGGTAGGTAAAAACCACGCAATTTTTCGGTAAATTTATCATCTCTTGCCTTTTGATCGAAATAGGTCGCAAAAATAGCATAAAAAATCTTAAACCCGCTTAACGGATGAAATTTTAATAAAATTTAGCGTAAAATAAGGGGCAAAATTTCGGCAAATCAAATTTGGAGTTAAATTTTGGATATTGACAGGGCGATAGAGGAGCTGGCAAAAAAGCAGCAGCAGTGCAAGATAAAATTTCTAAAACCGCTGATTTTATTGCTATGCATCGCGGTTTTTTCCGTCGGTTGGTTTATCCACGGCTTGATCCAAAACGAATACTCCTCCGCCGTGCTGATGTCCGCGATGATCCCGATAATTGCGGTAAGCTGCGTATGGGGGATTTTTGATGATTCCATCGCCAAATGGGAGTACAACGCCTTTTACAAAGACGCCTTCATCCGCGCCATCATTTCAGATATCGATCCCACCTTTAGATACGAGCCGCAAAGCGGCATAGACGAAGAAGAGTTCCGCAAAACAGGCATCTATCCGAACAATGAATTCGTAGCCGAGGATCAGATAGACGGCGTGTATAAAGGGGTGAAATTTAGCCTAAGCGAAGCGATAAAAATCTATGAAACGCGCGAGTCTATGGAGCTTGTAAGGCTATCTCAAAGGGCTAAAAGCGATCTTTCCGCAACTTTTTTGCTGTCGGCGATCGCGCTTTGGAACGCTTGGAGGCTCGGCGAATACGTGCAGGCCTTTAGCGGCTCGGTTTTGGTGTGCGAGTTTTATAAGAAATTTAAGGGGCGGACCATCATCGCGGACCGCTCGCCAGGCACAAAATTTTTAGGCGATCAGGAGCTGATGGACGACGTGATTTTCGGCGAGGAATTTCGCGTGTTCGCAAGCGATAAGATCGAGGCGCGGTATCTTTTGACGCCTAGCTTTATGGAGCGTCTCGGGGCTTTGAAGCTTAAGCTTGCGCCCAAGATCGCTCTTAGCGCGGCGTTTATGGACAGAAAATTTTATCTATTTTTAAACGGCGCGAAAAACCGCTTCGAAGCTGCGCTGTTTTCGCCGCGCACTACGCTAAAAGATGCCGAGCGGATAAAGGCTGAAGTTTTGCAGCTTCTTGGTATCATTGACGAGCTGCGTTTGAATGAAGGATTTTTTGGCGGCGCAAGCGAGAGCGGCGAGTCCGCAAATAGCGTGCCACTCGGCGGCGAAGAGCTGCAGAGATTGCGCGATAAAGGCTTGAGCTCGCGCGATCGCTGATTTGAATTTTAAAACGCCATCTCGCGGTTTAAAATTTAACGCTTTTCGTAAAATTTTAATCTCATCGCCCGCGTCTTTAAATTTAGCGCTTTTTAGAATTTGGCGTTTCTTGAAATTTGGCGTCTCTTGGAATTTAACGTGGCGCAAGCGAGTAAATTTTACCGCTTGCGGGTATCGGCTTGAAATTTTAAAATTTGATCTCGCGCACGGCAAGATATGCGATGAAATTTTACTCGTTGTTTCCCGCGATCGTTTCGATTAGTTTGCGTTTGTTGCGGCGGTTGTAGAGCACCGACGAAAGGAGCGATAGCGCGATGAATAAGATCCCCACGGTGCCCGTTATGATCTCGCTTACTTCAAATTTCAGCTTGGCAAACATTATAAACGCCAAACACGCGATGGCGTAGTGCGCGCCGTGCTCCAGATACGCGAAGTGCGACAGCGTGCCGCGAGCGATGAGATACAGCGTGATGGAGCGCACGAACATCGCGCCCGCGCCGAGGCCTAGCATGATGATGAAGATATTATCGCTTAGTGCAAACGCCCCGATCACGCCGTCAAAGCTAAAGCTCGCGTCCAGGGTTTCTAAGTATAAAAAGCCCGCAAGGCCGTTTTTTACGCCGTCCGTGCCGAAAAGTCGGTCGAAGCAGGAGATGAGCAGATAGAGCAGGATCGCGCCGAAATACGCTGCGCCGAGCGTCGCCGAACCCGTTTTAGCAAGCAGCGCAAGCCCCGCGGCTAGAGCGATCAGCGTGGGCGCGTTTGGAATGCGCTTTAAAAATCGCACGAGCCCGTTATTTTCGATTATGCCCAGCCAGTGTAGCTCGCGCTGCGCATCGAAGAAAAAATCGCAAAAGACCATCAGCAAAAACGCGCCGCCGAAAACGTAAATTTGCGCTTCGTTCTCGCTTAAAATTTCATGGTAGCGGTGCGGCTGCTTAAGCGCCAGCACGAGGGTTTCCCAAAGACCCAGATGCGCGCTTGCGGCAACGATTAGCACGGGGAATAAAAACCTCATGCCAAAAACCGCGATCGGAATGCCCCAGAGGATAAATCTGCTCTGCCACACCGGCGCCATATCTTTTAGCATTTTGGCATTGACTACGGCGTTGTCGAAGCTGAGGCTGATTTCGAGCACGCATAAAAGCGCGCAGATATAAGCGGCACCAGCACCGCCGATATAAAATGCGATAGCAAGCGCGATTAGGCTTACTACAAAAGAGGAGTAAAAATATTTCATCGCTGTCCTAGCCGATTTTTTGCGCGATTTTAGCAAAATTTAGCCCTAAATTCTATATAATTGCAAAAATTCCAAAAAAGGCAAAAGATGCTTACCAATCCCGTATTTATCAGTATCTGTGTGATGTGCGCGCTATGCTTGCTGAGGTGCAACGTAATGCTTGCGATCCTAATCGGCACGATCTGCGCCGTGCTCTCAAGCAAGATCCCGCTGGGAGACGCCATAAATTTATTCATAAACGGCAACCCTGAAAACGCCGGCAGCCTCGGCATGGGCGGAAATTTAGAAACCGCGCTTTCGTATCTGCTGCTAGGCGTCATCGCAAGCGCGATCTCAAAGACCAACCTAACGGCGATCTTGGTGCGCGCGGTGGCAAATTTAATCAGCGACAAAAAATACGTCTTTATCTTTTCGATCGCCTTTTTTGCGTGCTTCTCGCAAAATTTAATCCCCGTGCATATCGCCTTTATCCCGATTTTGATCCCGCCGTTAGTCAAGATCATGAACTCGCTAAAGATCGACCGCCGCGCGGTAGCGTGCGCGCTGACGTTCGGCTTGCAGACGCCGTATATGGCGCTGCCGCTGGGATTTGGACTTATCTTTATGGGGCTAATTGAAAAAAATATGAACGCAAACGGCATCGCGGTAAGCCTAAGCGACATATCGAGCGTGATGTGGCTAAGCGCCGTGCCGATGCTCGTGGGCCTCATCCTAGCCGTGGTCTACTACCGCAAGCCGAGGGAGTATGCCGAAACTAAAGAGAGCCTGGATGCGCATTTTAGCGAGCTTAAGATGGGTATGCGCGAATGGGGCGCTCTAGCAGGCATCGCGGTGTGCTTCGCGGTGCAAATTTGGATCAAATCGCTTCCGTTTGCCGCGCTTAGCGGAATTTTAGTAATGCTTGCGAGCAAAGGCATCGAGTGGAAGAAGCTCGATAGCGTATTTGACGAAGGCGTGCATATGATGGGCTACATCGCGTTTTTGATGCTGATCGCCGCAGGATATGGCACGATCTTAAAAGAAACCGGCGGGGTGAATGAGCTGGTGCACGTAGCGAGCACTTTAAGCGGCGGTAAGCTCGGCGGTGCGCTGCTGATGATCGGCATCGGACTGCTCGTGACGATGGGCATAGGCTCGAGCTTCGGCACAATCCCTATCATCGCTACGATTTATTGTCCGCTAGCCGCGCAGTTGGGCTTTAGCACTGCAGCGACGATCTTTATCATCGGCGTGGCCGCGGGTATCGGCGATGCGGGCTCGCCTGCGAGCGATAGCACGCTTGGGCCTACTGCGGGGCTGAATATCGACGGCGGGCATAGCCACATCTGGGATACCTGCGTGCCGACCTTTATTTTCTTTAATATCCCGCTAATTATATTTGGCATAATCTTTTCGATGATGCTTTGAAATTTTATAAAATTTAGCCGCGCGGCGGTGCCCGTGAATTTATAAATTTACGGACGCGTCCATTTTTAAATTTAGCTGCGCGGCTTTGTTTTTAAATTTGACCGCGCGATTTTGCCAAAATTTATCTGCGATACTCGCGCGGTTTGCTTAAATTTAGCCGCTTTAAATTTAACCGCTCGCGGCGTGTTGATGAAAATCATTGCTAAAATTTGAAATTTCGCATAAAATGGGCGAAATTTCAAAGCAAGGAGCGGCGGTGGAGCAAATTTATCCTTACGTGCAGATCGTCCATCTCATCTGCGCCATTATCTTTTTGGGCTACATATTTTTTGACGTCGTGATTTTTTCGCGGCTTAAAAGCGTGCTGGGCGCGGATTTTGAGCGCGTTAAAAAGGCGGTCGGCTCGCGCGCGATTAAGATCATGCCGGTTTGCCTTTTTACGCTGATAATTACCGGCGGAATGATGATGAGCCGCTGGGTCGGGAGCGCTAACGGCGGGTATTTCGGCACGCCGCTTCAAAAAATCTTTATGCTAAAAGTCACGCTCGCGCTCATCATCGCCGTGTGCGTAGCGATAAATTTAAGTTGCCGCGCGATGGGAAGGCCCGCGCCTGAGTTTTTGCGAGCGAACATCCACAAAATCGCTTTTGTATTCGGCTTCATCATCGTGCTTTGCGCTAAGCTGATGTTCGTAGTATGATTTATGGCGCAAAATTTAGCGCTGGCGGCACACTTTTATCGCGAAATTCTGCAGCGTGGCAAAGATTTAATTTCGCTTGCTTTTGAATTTTGTCGTTTGCTAAAAATTTTAAATTCCACGTATGTCTGCGCTAAAGCGCGAAATTTTAAAATTCCATTCCTTTCTCGTGCTGTTTTGTCAAATGCAACCTGCAAGATTTGATCTTATAAAATTTTAAAATTTCATCGCGAGTTTTAAAGCGCTCATAAAATTTCTCACCCAATTCTGCAGCTTTAAAATTTTGTAAAATTCTGTGGCTTTAAAATTTTGCAAAATTTTAAAAATTTTAAATTATATCGCTAGGATGCGGATGAGAATTCTAAAAAACCCGCGCAAAATCGAAGCAAACAATGAAAAAGCGAATTTATTTGGCGACTTTACTTACTATTTAATAATCATTAAAGATATAAAAAGCTAAAATTGCTTTTCGCCTGCGGGCGAATTTAATGTCTGCTTGCCGTTCGGGCGGGATTTTGAGGTTTTCCGTAGCCGTGGTAATGGTTTTGAAATTATTTATGAGAAAGGAAAAGGATGAAGAAATTTCTCTTAAGTCTGCTTGTCGCAGCTTTGGCTAGTAGCGCGCTTTGCGCAAGATCGCTCTCCGAGATCAAAAGTAGCGGAGTGCTTAGAATAGGCGTTTATGACGCGCAGCCACCGTTTAGCAAGATAGAAGACGGCGTGCATCAGGGCTTTGAGGTCGATATGGCAAATGCTATCGCTAAAGATATGCTTCCATCGGGCGGAAAGGTGGAGTTTACCTCCGTGCTTGCAAATCAGCGTATAAAATTCCTACAAGAAGATAAGGTGGATGCGGTTATCGCAACTCTTACCGTAACTCCGGAGCGCGAGAAGCAGATCGATTTTACGACCCCGTATTTTAGCGTCAATATAGGCATTTTGACCCGCATCGAAGATAAGATTAAATCCTTAAACGATTTGCAAGATAAAACTATTTTAGTTCTTAGCGGCGGTACTGCAGAAACATACTTTGAAAAGCAAGGCTATAATATCGCCAGATGTGATAACGCAAACGCTTGCTACAAGGCGCTAAAAGCTGGACAGGGCGACGGGTATGCCGATGATAACCTGGTCGTGCTGGCTTATCCGGTATTAGATAAAAAGGTTGAAGTAAATATCAAGAATTTAGGCACTTCGGATTTCTTAGCCATCGGCGTGAAAAAGGGCAATTCGGAGCTTTTGGATTTTCTAAACGGCGAGCTAATCAAGCTAAGCAAAGAGGGCTTTTTCAAAAATTCGTTCGATAATTTCATCGAGCCTTACTACAAAGGAACTGCAGAGAAAAAGTATTTCTTGCTAGACGATCTTTATAGCTTGCTGTAATTTTAAAAAGGGGGACACTATGAAAAAGATAATCCTAGCATTGGTGCTGGCTGTGTGCTCGCTTCTTAGCAACACTTTGACTCAAATCAAAGAAAAAGGGGTTATTCGCATCGGTATAGATGGCTCGTCTCCGCCGTTTAGCGTCGCTAAAGCCGGCGAATATAGCGGCTTTGAGATACTCTTAATCGAAGGGCTTGTTAAAGAAATTTTCGGCGATAAAGGCGGCAAGATAGAATATGTCGTAACGGTAGGCGATGATCGTATAAAAGCGGTACAGGATAACAGAGTCGATTTAGATATCGCGCTAATCTCGGTTACGAAAGAGCGCGAGAAGCTGGTAGATTTCTCCGATCCATACTTTAGCGTAAATATCGGCGTGCTAACTCGTAGCGACGATAATATCAGAAAGGTCTCCGATCTAAACGGAAAGACTATACTGGCGCAGCCCGGCACTACTGTGTTTGATTACTTTACGAAACAGGGCTATAACGTAGTACCGTGTGCGAGCGCGAATGAATGCTTTAATGACCTAAAATCGGGCAAGGGCGACGGATACGGCGATGATAATCTACTTGTATTTGCTTACGCTGTAGTCGACCGCAAAGTCGAAGTAAATATCAAGAATTTAGGCTCGACGGACTTCCTGGCCATCGCGGTGCAAAAGGGCAATACCGAGCTGCTTAACGCGGTAAATGCGGGACTAATTGAGCTAAGTAAAAAGGGTTTTTTTACAAAAATTTTTGATGAGAGTATTGAGCCTTTTTATAAAGGAACCATTGATAAAAAGTATTTCTTGCTGGACGATCTTTACAGCTTGTTTTGATTTAAAGCGGCGATGGATGGAATTCTATTCGCTGGCAAATTTTAGTAAAATTTAAAGGAATTTTATGAAAAAGATTATATTTGCGTTGTTAATCGCTTCGTGTTCGTTATTTGCTAACTCTTTAGCGCAGATCAAAGAAAAAGGGCTCATTCGTATCGGAATAGATGGCTCACTGCCGCCGCTTAGCGTCTCCGAGGACGGCAAATACAGCGGTTTTGAAATTTCGCTTATCGAAGAGCTCGTGAAAGAAATTTTCGGCGATAAGGGCGGCAAAATCGAATATGTTGTAACTCTAGGCAACGACCGTATCACAGCCGTGCAAGATAACAAGGTCGATTTGGATATCGCAGCCATCACGGTTACGAAAGAGCGCGAGAAGCTAGTGGATTTTTCAAACCCCTACTTTAGCGTAAATATCGGCGTGCTAACCCGCACCGATGATAATATAAAAACCGTAGACGATTTACAAGATAAAGAAATTTTAGCAGAGCCCGGCACTACGGCTTTTGATTATTTTAATAAGGAAGGCTTTAAGGTTATCTCATGCGCTAGTTCGAGCGAATGCTTCCGCGCATTAAAATCCGGTCGCGGCAGCGGCTATGCGGACGATAATATGGTAGTTTTGGGCTATTCGGTCGTAGATCGCAAAGTAGAGGTAAATATAAAGAATTTAGGCACGACGGACTTTTTAGCTATCGCGGTGCAAAAAGGTAACGACGACTTGCTAAACGCTCTAAACGACGGGCTTGTCAAGCTCAGCAAAAATGGCTTTTTCAAGAAAATTTTTAACGACAGCATCGATCCTTTTTACAAGGGAAAGGCTGAGAAAAAATATTTCTTGTTAGATGATCTTTATAAAATGTTTTAATTTAAAGGACGAAATATGAAAAAAATTCTACTAAGTATTTTGCTGGGTGCTGGCGCGCTTTGCGCTAACTCATTAGCAGATATCAAGCAAGCAGGCGAAATTCGCATAGGTTTGCAAGATTCCCAGCCTCCGTTTAGCTTCGATGATAACGGCACACTAAAGGGCTTTGAGGTTGACTTGGCAAATGAGCTAGTCAAAAATCTATTCGGCAATAAAAAGATCAAAATCGACTTTATCTCCGTAGCATCTAAAGATCGCGTTCCTTCACTGGAGCAAAACAAAGTAGATCTCATCATATCCAAGCTTACCGTCACAAAAGATCGCGTTCAGAAAGTCGATTTTTCTTACCCGTATTATTCAGTGCAAATTGGCGTGCTAAGCCGCAAGGATGATAATATTTCAAGAATCGATCAGATCGCGCATAAAAAAATTCTAAGCGTTAAAGGCACAACTGCCGAGGAGCACTTTAAAAACGCGGGTTACGAGATTGCGACATGTGCCGACGCGAATGAGTGCGTCGCCAGACTAAAGGCTGGCGAGGGCATAGGCTTTGCCGACGATAATACGGTCGTACTCGGATACGCTAGAAACGATGCCGCGCTTGATGCAAAAATCATCAACCTTGGCAAGGTAGATTATATCGCCGTTGCCCTATCTAAGGGCAATACCGAGCTGCTTGATGCAGTTAATAGCAGCCTGGTAAAAATGTATAAAGCAAAATTTTTTCACAAGGCTTTTGACGAGGATATCAAGCCATACTACGGCGGCAAGATCGATAAAAAGCACTTCACGCTCGATGAGGTTTATAGCCTGTTTTAAATTTAGACGCATTTAAAATTTTAAGGCGTCCTTTGTCGTCCGAACATACGCGCAGCTGCGATATTTGATCGCAGCTTGCTTTGTCGCCAAGGCTTCGGCGGCAATTTATAATTTAAATTCCGTATTTTTACGGATCCCGGTTGCGATATAAAATTTTATGATGTTTTGATATGCGGTTGTGAAAGGGCGCGACTTATAAAAGATAGCCGGTCGCAAGAAATTCTAATCCGAGTAGTAAAATTTTATATCCTTTTTCAGTTGCGTCGGCAGCACGTTAAATTTAGTCCTAAAAATTTTAGAAAAATGCGATAAATTATTATATCCGACCATTTTAGCAGCTTCGTTTACGCTGATTTGATCTAGACTCAATAGCTCTTTTGCAATCTCAAGCCGCTCATTTGTCAGCATTGCATAAACGCTCGTGCCGAAATATGCTTTAAAATCCTTTTTTAGTGCAAATTCGTTCGTGGCACAAAGATGAGCGAGCTCCTTAATGCTAGGTGGATTTTGCATATTTTCGAGTAATATTTTCTTTGCTTTTTGAACTGTTTTTATGCGATTTTCATCAAGGCTAAGCGCATTTTCGGGCTCATTAAATTTATGAAAACTTCTATAAAGCATCTCTAAAATTTTACTTTCCATAAAAATTTCGCGTATTTTGCCGTCGTATATCGCGGCATTTTCGAGCTCTTTGAGAATAATATTTTGCACGGCGCTTGTTTTAAATTTCTTCATGCAAACGGCTTGATCTAAATTCAAATTTTTTAAAATTCCCAGCTCATTTGCAAAAGCGGTGCTAAGCGCTATGCAGGAGCTTTTATAGTGTTTATTTTCAAGCTCGTGAACGCCACGCAATTTGCTTTGCATAGTTCCGAGCCAAAACTCACCTTTATTCAAGACGAATTGATCTTTATCCGATCTGAAGCAGATAGGATTTTCGCCAGTATTGAAAAATAAAAATGAATAGCGGCTGCCCCGTTCGTGGCGATGCAAAAGGAAATCTCTGCAAATTATATCACTGCTATAATATCCTATCTCTCCGCCCGTATAAAAAGAGCTAAAGCCGAATTTTATACTTTCGCTTTCAAGCTCGGTTTTGTTATACCCACATTGCTTAGACGGCTCAATGTCGTTAGATATTTTTTGCAAAAAATCGTCTAAACTTATCTCCTTGCTCATCTTATCCCTTTAGCGTTTAAAATAATCCCTCTGCCGTTTAGTATTTCTTGATAATGCATATCTTATTATAGTAAAATGAGTTTAAATTTTAATAAGAAAAGGGGCGTTTGTGCGCACAATATATAAATTATCGCTGATCGCTGCTATAGCGACAGCCGGAATATCGAGCGAGATAGAAAAACAGGACAAAAGCGTAAATTTGGGTGAAATTACCGTAGTCAGTGCTACGGGCTATCGGCAAAATATTCAAGACGCACCCGCTTCTATCTCCGTTCTTACGCAAAAAGAGATACGAAAGCGCAACTACCAAGATGTCTCCGCAATGGTAGAGGATTTGCCGAGTGCCTTTACCGCAACGCTAGGCGCTGCATCGAGAAAAGGCATAAGCCTAAGAGGCCTATCTCAAAAATATACGAAAATTTTAATCGACGGCAAACCTGCGACTAGCGATAGTGCTTATAAAGGATTAAGAAGTATCGGCAGCAGCCAGAATTTCTTGCCTCCCGCAAATGCGATAGAGCGCATAGAGGTCATCCGCGGTCCTATGAGCTCGCTTTACGGCAGCGACGCTATGGGCGGGGTAATAAATATCATCACCAAGGGCTTTTCAAATGAGCCTAGCGGCAATGTAAACGGATACTATACTTTTGCTAAAAAATCGCAAATAAAAGGTGATTATCAAACAGGTTTTTATCTAAACGGGGCTATCGTCCCGGACGTGCTAGGTATCGCACTTTACGGCAGATTTTTTGAAAAGATAGAGGACAAAGAGCCTTATGCGAATAGAAATAATGAAGAGACGAATATAGGCGCAAAACTGATGTATAACGTAACGCAAAATGATGAGGTAACGCTTGATTATCGTAAAGTAAATAATAAATTTAGGCGTACATACGGGCGTACGCGAACAACCTCGGGAGGCAATAACGATATTGCGAAAGAGGATATGAAAGGCTACACTGCAAGCCTGTCTCACCAGGGAAAATACGATAAGTTTATGATAGATAGCTACGCAAATTACGATAGCATGAAAGAAAGCGGCGCCCAGGATCTGCGTCTTAGAACGACTACGCTAAATTCTAAAGGCTCATATTTTTTCGATTCAAATGCTTTGAGTTTGGGCGTGCAATACCGAAGCGAGAGATTAAACGAAGCCGCTACTACCGCAGATGAGGCAAATGTCAAAAGATGGGATTATTCGATCTACGGCGAGGATGATTTTTATCTAACTGATGATTTAACACTAACCGGCGGAATCAGATATAACCGCGATAAAGACTACGGCGGCCATATATCGCCGCGCGCTTATGCCGTTTATCGTTTAAACGAAAGTTTTTCTATTAAAGGTGGCATTTCGACGGGATATTCAACTCCGGATATTAAGCAGCGTAGCGAGGGCCTTGCCCTGCCATTTGCAGGAGGCCAGGGAGCGCAGATAGGCAGAAGCTCTCTAAAGCCTGAAAGCAGCATAAGCTACGAAGGCGGGTTTTCTTACGACGATAACGATAAATTTAACTTTAGCGCTACTGCGTTTTATACCAAAATCAAAGATGGAATTTCTACGAAATTAATTTGCCGTCCAAGACCGGGAAATCCTTGCGTGCATAACGGCAAAACTTACAGGCGCGGTATTTGGGATACTATAAATATTGGAGAAGCTGAGGTTAGGGGTCTAGAGCTAAGTAGCGATTATCAAATTTTAGATAATTTGAAGCTGCATGCAAACTACGCCTATACGAAATCCGAGCAAAAAACGGGTAGCGAGAAGGGTAAAACCTTAAATAATTTTCCAATCCATTCGGTAAAGCTAGGATTTGATTACGACGTAAGCTCCAAGCTAAACTTATGGTCGCAAATAAATTATTATAGTAGGACGCGCGATAGCCTAAGCTACGATGAGGATATCCGCTCATACACGCTTTTTGATCTGGGCACGAGCTATAAAGTCACAAAAGACGCAAGTTTAAATTTTACGCTTTATAACATATTCAACGAATTCGTACTAACGCGCTCGGGAAATTATCAAATGATGGTTGTAGACGGGATGAAGGCGCAGGTTGGATTTAACGTGAATTTTTAAATTCGCGACGCATAAATTTCGTCCGCGGATTTAAAATTTAAGGAAATTAATGGCGATTCTAAAAAGGAAAAAATTTTGGTTCAACGTCCATCTTGTTTTGACGCTTATATGCTGTGTGCCGATCTTAATCATAGCCCTTAGCGGCGCTATTATCTCGTATCATGATGAGATTATAGATGCGTTAAATCAAAGCAAATCTTTCGTGAGCCCGAGCGAAAAAGACGCTCTTAAGCCCGCCAAAATTTTAAATATTTTCAGAAAAGCCAAGCCCGGTTTTACGCTTAGTTATTATAGAATTCCTCAAAACAAAAACGAAGCGATTAGGCTTTCCGGTACAGATTCTGGCGGTGAGTTTAAATCATATTTTATAGATCCTTATAGCGGTGAAATTACTTCGGAAAACATAGGCGATAAGTTTATCGGCGTAATGCTAAACCTACATACCAATCTGGGATTTGGGTTAAGCAAAAACGAAACTCTGCGGCTAATAGGCAAAAATATCGTAGCGCTTAGCACAATTATGTTTATTTTAGTCTTAATTTCAGGCGTGGTGATCTATTATCCTAGCTTTAGAGGAAAGATTTTACGCGCATTTAGGATAAATTTTAAAGCGAGAGGTTACGCGTTTTTATATAGCTTGCACGGCGCAGTCGGAGTTTTGCTGCTGCCCGTTTTACTTACGATAAGCGCTAGCGGGCTTTATTGGTCGTATGATTGGATAGCCAAAATCACCAACAGAGCGCTAGGGGAAAAGGAAATTTTTAGAAAAACGAGCTTTACCGAAGTGCGAGGATTTTCGCTTGAGGATGAAGATAAAATTTTAAATTTTCAGACGGCATTTGATATTTTTAAGCGTGAACGCGGTGAAAACTACGAATTCTTCAATATTATCGCTCAAAAAGATGGAGAAAATTTTATGATCTTTTATTTCGATAAAGGCGAAAAGAGCGAAGAGCATATGAATACGATGAGTATAAACGTTAAAAAGGGCATCTTGCGGCATGCTCGCTATGACGATGCGAAAAGCACCATGCCGCGCCCTTTTGCTATACATAAAGCCGTTTTGAGCGTGCATTCGGGCTATATCTTCGGCGAGGCAGGTAAGTTCTTATTTTGCGTAGCGGCGATTTTAGTGTTATTTTTTATAGTTACAGGATTTTGGATGAGCATAAAAAGAATTTGCAAGAAAAGATAAATCCATGAATTCAAAGCGGAGAAATAGCTTATTCGCGGCGTAAATTTAAAATTTTACCCGAAACGGTATCGCTTCTTTTCAGCTAATAAAATTTATATGCGGTGCTTGAAATACTATGTGCAGAGTCTTTGTGAGCCTTGCGCCGCATCTTGATTTTTAAATTTACTTCGGCGTTTTAACTGCATTCATTTGCCGTTCATAAAATCCCTAATATTTTGCGCGATCATCTTTATCAGCCGTTTGCGGGCCTCTATGCTCGCCCATGCGATGTGAGGCGTGATGATGACGTTACGGCGATTTTTCACGCGCAGCAGCGGATGATCCGCCCTCATCGGCTCTGTTTGCAGCACGTCAAGCGCCGTGCGCAGGCCTCGCTCGTCCACGGCGCGAGCTAGCGCGTCCTCGTCCACGATGCCGCCGCGGCCGAAATTCATCAAGATCGCCCCCTCTTTCATCTTCGCAAGCTCCGCCTCGCCGATCAATCCCGCCGTTTTTGGATTTAGTGGGGCGTGGATCGAGATGATGTCGCATGCCCTCAAAAGCGCGTCCAGGCTCACTCTGGCGAACTCGCCGTTGTCGTTCGCGCCGCTAGTGGAGTAGTATCTCACGTTCGCGCCGAACGCGGCGGCGATGCGGGCGACCTTTGCGCCGATCTGTCCAAGCCCGATGACGCCGAATTCTTTGCCGTAAATTTCGCTGATGGGCGCGTCAATGTGGGTAAAAATTTCGCTCTCGCACCATTTGCCGCTGCTGCCGTAGTCTGCGTAGTATCCGAGCGCATTGGTTAGTGCAAACAGCGACGCGAAGGTCTGCTGCACGACGCTGTTCGTCGAATAGCCCGCCACGTTTTTCACCGCGATGCCGCGAGCCTGCGCGGCCTGCATATCGATGTTATTCGTGCCAGTGGCGCTAACGCAGATCAGCTTAAGCGCGGTTTGCGCCATGATCTCGTCCGTGATTAGGACTTTGTTGGTGATGACGACATCGGCGCCGGCTAGGCGCTGCGCGGTTTGCGCGGGCTCGGTCATCTCGTAGCTTTCAAACTCGCCCAAGCTCGCGATCTCGCTAAGATCGGCATCGCTTCCCAGCGTCGCGGCATCCAAACATACGATTTTCATATTTTCCCCTTTGCGTTTTAAAATTTTAAGTCGTAGTAGCGCGGCTAAATTTAGCCGTTAAATTCCGCCACGCGGTCGGAGCGCAGTGCTTAAACGGCAAATTTTAGCCTGCGAAATTTAGCTATTGCGGAAATTTCTCACAAAATTTTACTATCGCGAATTCTGCCCTCGCGAACTTTAATGCTTGTAGCGCGCGGAGCGTTAAATTTTAAAATTCTAACTCGCATCGAAATAAGCGGTAAATTTTACCGCCGCTGAAACCTGCGTCTAAATTTGAAATCCTAATTTACGCCGAAGCGAGAGATAAATTTAATCGCTGCTGCCGCTCGCATTTAAATTTTAAAATTTAGCTCGCGCGAATCTTACTCTGCACGAAATTTCAACTTACGCAAATTTAACCTGCACGAAATTTATCCGCGCAGAATTTTGGTCGTGCCGCTACGTTAAATTTCGCCGTAGCTTCCTAGCGTTAAATTTCACCGCCGCTCGGCGATAAAATTTACCGCCGCGAGAACCTTGTTGCCAAAGTTATCGCCAAAATGCTCCGTCCTAAAATTTCTCAAATTTTTAAAATTTGCTGCGCCGCTACTTCGCGTCCTCGATGTAGTGCCCCACAAATTTTGAGAGATTATCAAGTATCTCGCCGCCCTTGCGGAAGCCCAGCGCGCAGCCTTCGTAGGCGAAAAACACCCCCGCTTGGTAGCTCTGGGCGCGCTCGTCTTTGTTTAGCTCGTAAAATTCCTGATATAAAAATTTCTGATTTTCGTATTCTCCGCCGTTTTCCTCTATCTTTCTGCCGTCCGCGTCGAAAATCGCCACATTCGCCCCCTCGCGCGCCAAAAACGGCTTTTTGATCATCTTCTTACCGATGATCGGCGAAAAGGAGCTTTGTAGCAGCAGCGGGTGGTTCGGATAGAGATCCCACAGGATTTTCATAATCCCCTTGCTTTGAAAAAGCAGCGTGTATGCGGGGTTTAGGATGATCGCCTTTTGATTTTGCACGATGTTTTTTAAGATGAGCGCAAGCTCGCCCTCCTCGATCGCGATCGCCTCCCAAGGGATCAGCTTGAACCAATACTCGTAGTTTTCGCCGTCAAAAAACACGCCCTCTTCGTCGTTAAATTCCACCTCGTCCACGTAAGCAAAGCGCGTCTTAAAGCCCGCATCCTCCGCGGTCTGCTGCAAAAGCTTCGTCGTCTTTTCGTCCTCGACGTTGCCCGCAACGCTGCTAAATAAAATTTTCCACCCTTCGTAAAATTTAGAAAAATCCTCAAGCTCGCCGTCAAGCACCACGAGGCGCTTGAAATTATCGCGCAGCGCGTCGTAGAGGTCGTTGAACTGGCTCGCCTCGTCCATGCCGTTTTCTTTGAGCATCGCCCACTGGATGATCGCCGTCTCAAACACCGCCGTGGGCGTGTCAGCGTTAAATTCTATCAGCTTGATCGGCTTGCCGTCCAGCCCGCCCGCGAAATCGAAGCGCCCGTATAGGTGCCAGTGCACCTCGTTTTCCCAGCTTTGTTTGATTAGATCGACGAGGTTGAAGGGGATGCCGAGCTCGTGGAAGAGGTTA
This sequence comes from uncultured Campylobacter sp., assembly GCF_937997535.1. Taxonomy (GTDB): domain Bacteria; phylum Campylobacterota; class Campylobacteria; order Campylobacterales; family Campylobacteraceae; genus Campylobacter_B. The sequence continues at coordinate 40,090 of NZ_CALKTT010000098.1, read as the reverse complement.
TTGTCGATGACGTGCTGCGCGGCTGCGATAAACATCTCGTATAGCTCGTTCGCCGCTTCGTAATACGCATCCGCCTCAGCAGCGCTCACGCGCACGATCTCGTCGCTGACGTAAGGGGTCTCGTCGGCGTCCGTGTGCCAGTAAAAGCCGAGCTTTTCGAGATATTCGTTGCTTAACGGCGTTATCTTTTTTAGTTGCATAGATTTTCCTTTTTATGTAAATTTTAAAATTCCGCCCGCAGCGTAAAACAAACATAGCGCTAGTCGCTGCCGGCGTATCTTGCGAGCGCAGCGAAGCAGAATAAAACGCGAGCTACGAGCTCGCACCTCTAAGCGCGCCGGTTAATCAGAGCTCGGCGGGCGAGCGGTGCATTGCTACGCCGCAGAGCGGCGCCTCTTTTGCAAGAAATAGATCCTTGCAAGTAGCTCCTCCTCGGCTTCCTCAACAACTACGGTACGACTTAATCGCGCGATGCTGCGACCTGGATTTCGCTCAGGTAAAATTTACTCACTTTAGCACCGCTAGGCGATATAAAATTTGCCGTAAGAAGCGCTGCGATACGAAATCCGATTGCGGATGCGGTGATTAAAACTCTCGTCGCAGCACGGCCTCGCTCGCCTTAACGTCGCGTCGCAATATAAAATTTTATCGCACGACGCTGCCTTTCATATCAAAATTTCGCCGCGCGGCAACACCTCAGTAAAAAATGCGATCCGATACGCTCGGCAGCGGGCGCGAATTCCGCCTTATCATGACGTCGCCGCGGCAATAATTACAATGCTATACGCATAGTGACGCGTAATTTTATCTTGACGCAACCTCGCCGCGTAAGGATTACAAATCACTACGCGCACCGTAGAATTTTTTCTAGCGACAACGCATCCGAAGAACATTGCCCCCGAGCGATACGGAATTTCGTCGTATCAAATTTCACCAAAGACGTGCAACACGGAGCGCGCTTTCGTTTTAGCTAAAATTCTGCTGCGATGGAATTTTGCTCGCTTTCAAGCGTCGGATGTTAAAATTTAAACTCGCCGCGTAAAGTCGCCGCATATTTCAAAGCGCGCTTAGCCGCCGAAAAATCCGCCGCTCTTGCCGCTCTTGCTTCCGCCGAAAAATCCGCTCTTGCCGCTTCGCGCTTTGGCGTTTTGCTGCTTTGCTTGATTGAAGCTATCGACGCTTCTAGAATATGCGCTCGGGCTTTTGTAGGCGGTTTGGCGCTGACTTTGGTAGGCTGGGTTGTTAAACAGCTTGCCGCCGATCCATGAGCCGATGATGGCGCCTGCAGCGCTTGCCAAAATCGCTTCGCCCAGGCTCATGCCGCCGCTGCTAAGCTGCGCGTTTTGGTTGGTTAAATTTGAAGTGCCGGCGTCGATTTTAGCGTTTTCTTCGGCTAAAAGGGCTTTGGTTTCCTCATCGCTTAAAATTCTCTCCGTGCCGTCGAGCGATCTTAAGATGATCTGGGTTTTTTCGCTCGGAAATTCCTCTAAAATTTTATATTTTCCCGGCGCGACCTCTTCGAGCCGCACGAGCGCGCCTTCTTGCAGACGGACATTTTGCTCCTGCCCCCTATCGTCGCAGCCTGTTAACGAGCCTGCCATAACGAGCCCGAAGCCGCTTACCAGCGCATAGCTAGCGATTTTGCGTAGTTTCATTTAGATCCTTTCAGTGATTTTATATCTAAGCTTTGATTTATCAAAAGCTCGTTTCCCTCGACGCGGATAAACTCGCTCTTGCCGATGTTTTCGATGATTAAGCTTTGCGCTTTGAGGCGCTTTTTGCGTTTGAGCGATTTTACGAATTTTGCAAGGCTCGTCCATTCGCTACGATCGAAGGTTTTTTCTTTGATTTCGACATCATAGGGTTTGGCCTCGCGACTTTTGCTCGAAAGCAGCGGTTTGTCGAAAAATGATAAAAAATACCTGAGCTTCTCGTCGCGCTCTTTATACATCAGCTTGATTTCATCTTTCGAGGCGATTAAAATTTCCTCTTTTTCTTTGTGAAGTCTGTCCTTATCGCTTTGCAGCGCTTCGATTTTACCTTTTAGCTCGGAGATTTCTTTGATGAGATAGTCGATGAAGCTTTGAGTACCCGCCCCGCCGCCAGTACGCGAGCTTTTCGCAGAGCTTTGCGAAGCGGGTTCGCTTTGTTGCATTTCATCATCTAAAAGCACGTAGCGTACGCCTCCGCTTTCCTCGGCGCGCAAGGAATTTCTACGGATGCGGTTGTAGACGGCTTCTTTTGAAATTCCTAAAATTTCGGCTGCTTCGCCGATCGAGACTTTTTTCATACAAAGATGCCTTTTAGCGTTTTAGGTAATTATTGCTAAATTTGCCTAAAATAGGCATTAAACGCTTCGTTTACAAAGATAGATTCCGCTTTACCGCAGCCGGCGCGCGATAAATTCCGCTCGCTTGCGCCCGCTAGATATAAAATTTCGCTTCGCTCGCAAAAGCCGCGCAAATTATTTTTTTCTGAGGTTTTAAAATTTTAGCCCAATAATGTTGCTTAATTAAGTATATTTTTTATACACTTATGAAAAAATTTTAGTATTTCAAAGGAGGCGAAATGCCCGAATCGCCTAAATATAAAAAATCCGAAATTCGCTGTAAGCTCATTTTAGACGCGGCGCTGGAGCTGTTTTTAGCCAAAGGTTACGAGGCTACGAGCTTAAGCGATATCATCGAGCTTAGCGGCGGCTCGCTATCGTCGGTTTATAAGTATTTTGATAACAAAGAAAGCCTATTTTTGCGCATCATCGAACTGCAAAGTAAAAAGCTCGACGAGCGAATGAACGAGCGCATGCGAATCAATAAAGACCTAAAATTACGTGAGTATCTGCAGGAGTTTGCAGGGATTTATCTGGAGTTTCTTTTCGCTCCGGAGGCGATAAAATTCTACCGACTGATACTTTTCAGCGGCTTTAACGGTGCGCTTAGCTAGAGCCCAAAAATCTTTTTAAAAAGCGGCGTGCTGGGTTCGCCGAATGCGCTGGATGAGTATTTGGCGGCGCATGCGGACGAGTTTGCGCCCGGACGCACGGCAAAAAGCCTAGCGCTATATTTTTGCTTTTTGCTTAGAGAGCCGCATTTTAGCAGGCTGCTATTTTTCGACGAAAAGCTAAATTTTAAAGCGAGCGAGCTAATCAAGGACCGCATCGATATGTTTTTGCTCGGCGTAAAAAAGCGCTAATGGCGGAATTTTACGGCGTAAATTCCGCGCTTTCGTACTTCTAAATTTTATGAGCGGTTTGGGGTTTAGAATTTTGTAGCTTGGATTCTATCTGCTACCAAGCGCTATAAAACACCGCATATCCCGCGCTTAAAATTTTAATTCTATTGATGCAGAATTTTTAAAACGATTAGGGCCAAAATTTTATTTTCTGTATTAAATTCCGTGCCGCAGTTAGAATTTCGTCGTAAAATTTCGCGCCTCTTGCCTGCGCCTTTAAATTTGCGCCACGCAGATTTTAAATTTAATAAAACCTCTTATAATCCCGCGAAATTTTAGATCAAAAGGATAAAAAATGGATTATGATATCATCGTAATAGGCTTTGGCAAGGCGGGCAAAACCCTTGCCGCAAAATCCGCCGCGCTAGGCAAAAAGGTTGCTCTCATCGAGCGCTCGCCGCAGATGTACGGCGGCACCTGCATCAACGTAGGCTGCATCCCGACCAAGCGACTAGTTACCGCAAGTAAGGAAGCCGGCTTCGTAAATTTCAGCGTGCTCGGAGAGTATTTCGTGCTGAGCATGCAGAAAAAGGACGAACTCGTAGAGGCGCTGAGGGCGAAAAATTTAGCCATGCTAAAGAGTAAACCAAATATCGATGTAATCGACGGCGAGGGCTCATTTACGAGCGCGAATTCCGTGCGCGTGCTAAGTCCCAATGGACAAACGCGTGAAATTTCGGCAGAAACGATCGTCGTAAATACGGGCTCGAGGGAGGTCGAGCCTAGCTTTGAGGTAAGCTCGCAGATCGCTTATAGCAGCGAAGAAATTTTAAATTTAAAGATCCTGCCGAAGCATCTAGTAATCATCGGCGGCGGATTTATCGGGCTTGAGTTTGCCTCGATGTTTGCGGGATTCGGCTCTAAAGTCAGCGTGCTGATGCGATCGAAATTTATGAAAAACGAGGATGAGGACGTGGCTGCCAGCGTCAAATCCGCTCTACAGGCCCAAGGAGTGGAGATTATCGAGGGCTGCGAGTTTTTGAGTTTAAAGGGCGGCGAGCTGAAATTTAACCTCGCGGGCGAGAGCAAGACGATCGCGGCGGACGCGTTTTTATACGCCCTCGGCCGTCGCGCAAATACGAATGATCTAAATTTAGCCGCTGCGGGGGTGCAGACGGACGCGCGCGGCAATATCATCACGAATGAGCATCTGCAAAGCTCAGTTGCGAGCATCTACGCAGCAGGCGACGTGCGCGGCGGCGAGATGTTTACCTACACGAGCTTAGACGATTTTAGGATCATTTTTAGCGCGCTTTTCGGAGACGGCGCTCGAACTACGAAAAATCGCACGCCGCATGCAAGCGTGCTGTTTACCCGTACGCCGCTAGCTCGCATCGGCCTTAGCGAGCGGCAGGCAAGAGAGAGCGGACGCGAGATCAAGGTACTGAAGCTTTCGATGGCGGCGGTGCCCGGCGCCAAAGTCGTAGCGCACGACGAGGGAATGATGAAAGCGGTCGTGGACGCGACTAGCGGCGAAATTTTAGGCGCGGCGCTTCACTGCGTAAACGCGCACGAGATCGTTAATGAGCTGGCGATCGCCATGGCGCTGGGCGCGAAGGCAGACTTTTTCAAAAATCAAATTTTTACGCATCCTAGCATTAGCGAGGCGCTGAACGATCTTTTCGGGCAGTTTTGAGCTTTTAAACCTTTTTGCGTTTAAAGCTTTGATAGCAAGTGGTGCTCGGGCTTGGCGATGCCCGGGCGCCCTAGCGCAAATCGATCGTGAAATTTAATGCGCCGGACGAGTTAAATTTAAACTGGGTTAAATAATTTGAGTCCTTACCGTCCGCTTCTTTCTTGGATACCAAAGTTGGCTATAAAAGAGATGATTGAAATAGTTAATTGATAAAATATCCGCGTTTAGGAATAGCAAGATTACAATCTATTTGGCACTCGGTAAGAGTATGCGGATAAAATTTCTTCTCGCAGTTTATACAGGCAAAAACGATTTCGTCCGTCGCTTCGTTTAACATAACTCTATAATCGCTAGGCGACCATTGCGGGCATTCGCATGCCAAGTCCAAATCCACGCTAACTACCAAGCCATCAAATACAATCGAGTTTAATTCCTCGTAGACTAGTCTTAAGCTCTTTTGATCTTTCAGCGCTCTAATTTTGTTGATCAAGTGATATTTGTCCGATTTGATGATCTTTGCACCAAAGAATTTCTTTGCTTTTCCGTCGCCGTAAATTGATAGCTCGGTAGGATAATCTTTAAAATTTAACTTTAACAGCTCGTCCAAGCCGCAACCGTCGTATTCTTTCATAAGAAACAAAATTTTATTTTCCATAAACCATGTCGCTATGCAGCAGCATACTTGCTCGGGATTAAAAGGATGTAGATTTAAAATTCTATTTTCTAACGATACGCATAAATTTCTAATTTTGGGCTGCATTATTTTATCCATTTAACGGCTAAATTTTAGATTATACTATCTCTACCGATATTTGAGCGTCGATTTTGCCGCCATTTTCTTTTAAAATTTCAGGAAACCCCAATTTTATAATCTGCTCTTCGGAGAGGCTATAAGAATAGTGGATATTTGACTCTATGCTCAGCGGAGCGACTATTTTCGCAACTTCGCTAAAAGGCAGCTTAACGTCCAATAACGCCACGTAAAAGGCTTCCGTATCGCTATCAAAGACATTTATATAGCAGCCTTTTATATTTTTATCGCCACTATTTGGAGCTTTGATTATTCTTTCATGGCCGGCAGAGCAATCTAAGAAGTATGAAAAACCGGGCTTAACCATATCAATGCATCCAAAAGATCTCATCTGCTCTATGTTTAAGCTATAGCCATATACATAATAAGGATCGTCTGCATCCGATTTTACAATTTGTTTTATGTCTTCCAAATCAAGATCTATTTGCCGCGAATCGGCGTAGCTCTCATCGATACCGAAAGATGTTATATCATAATATGTCTTATAATACATATCGCGTATATGAAATTTAATTCGCTTATCGCTTAAAAGCTTTGGATCTATTTTTATACCGAGTTTTTCCGCATCCGATTTCGCAATCAATTCAGGCTCGAATATAAATTCTTTTCCAAAACGACCGCTTTGCCCTTTTGGAATTTTAATCCAATACAGTTCCCGTCCATCTCTTACCGGAAAAAGATAACGGAAAATACCTTTTACGCTTTTCATTTTTGAATCCTTCTTGTTTTATTTGCTTTCTCAACCCGCTTTAAATTTACGTTATGCTCGCTTGGATACTCTGCGCGTATTGAAATTTTAAAATCCGCGCCAAGCATCTTTCGCCTGACGGCTAGTACTTTCTTTTTACTATATCGTCTTTCTTTACGAAATACTCTTTTTGACCGCAAGGATAGTAAATTTTGCACCACTTGTCGCCACAACTTTCGATAGGAACAAGTCCCGCCAACCCTGCGTTTATCTGCGTAGGTATAAAATTTTGCTCTGTTTTAATATAAATTGTACGGTGCACGTTTTTTTTAAAGGCATAAATTTTGCTATCATCGATTTCATAATCTGCTCCGAAGTCGAAAATGCCTGCACACTGACTAACAAATCCATAATTGTTGCTTGTTAAAAATTTATTGGGTATCGGATTCATGCAGCCGCTAAATATTGCCATCCAAATTATGGTTAATGCTAATGTCAAAATTTTCATCTTATTTTGCCTCCTTTATCGGAATTTTATTTATAACGCCTTATGATATTCCTTGCAAATACATAATTTTAAAATTTTATACCTTAAGGCTGCGCCTATCTTTTAAAATTTTATTCCTCGTCGCGCCGATTTTGCACCCTATTTAGCCACTCTTTTTCAAATTTATAATATCTTTCAAGCTTTTTATTCTTTTCTGCTTGATTCCACTTTTCTATCTCGGCATAATCTTGCAGTTCACCTCCGCATTTAGGGCAAACCCTCCTATCTTTAACGTTCGAGAAATTATAAAATTTAAGACACCCTTTGCAACACATAAATTTAGGATAATATTTTATGCTTTTTTCGGAGCGAAATGCGAGATATAAAAAGAAAGCGCACGCCGCAAAACATAAAATTCCTATGATGATACGCAGATACGCGCTATCAAATTTTACCGATGCCATAAAGCCAGGCTTTATATCGACTTTTCCCAATAAAGCGGCCGCCAGTCCCCATGCGAAAAAAGCAAAAAAGCCGATCAGCGCAAAAAGTCTATTTAGCATTTTTATATTCCTCTATAACAAATCAAATTTCATCGCTTTTTAAATTTACGCCTTTTGATCTTTGGAGTTTTAGCGCTTTGCTCGGAGGCATTTCTTTTCCAGTAGTCGCCGTCATTATACTCCGTAAGCTTTTTGCCGCAGTCCGGGCAAATTTGATCTGTATCCTTGACGTCCTCGTACATGTAAAATTTAAAGCAGTCCTTACACCACATATATTTCGGGTATCTTTTTATGTTCTTTTCAGAGCGGAAGGCGAGGTAAAAAAACAAGATACTAATAAGTAAAACCAAAAATCCCGAGATAAGAAAAAGATATCCGATTTTACTTTGTATTCCTGCAGAATCATCCGTTGTAAAAATTTCTATAGATATTATTAAAAGGCTTAAACCTATCAAGGCATTAATCACTCTACCTATTTTTTTGTTTATGAAAATTCCTGCAGAAACAAATAATAAGCCGATGATGAAAATCTTGATAATATAGACCGGCTCAACTGCACTCCAGCCCCCGTATTTAAAATACATCTTTCCGCTAAAGCAGCCAAGAATACTTTCAAATACAAAAAATGCACCCAAAAGTATTAAACCTATCCTAGTGCTCATTTTTTATTCCCATAGTCTTTTTGAGATAGTTATCATCATGCCGATACAACAGGAGCCGATTCTATCTGACATTTTGCCGCTCCTTTTCGTTATGATCTGCTTCATTCATAGCGTTTTGCGCCATACCGCCCGATCCTTAAATTTGGACTTTATGAGAGATAAATTTTATTTTTGATCGCTCTAAATTTCTCATATGACAAACCTGGAATATTGTAAAATCAACATATAATCCTCGCTATAAAATTTTACTCTGTTTTTTCTATTGTAAATACTCATGCTTAGCAGATATTTGGCGAAATTTATGTAATCCTTCGTACTAGGAAAATAAAGCGTAACGCTTTGGTAGAATGTTTTAAAATTCAGCTCAAATTTATACTTATCCATATCGTCCGCTATATAGCACTCCGCTTCGTCCATTTTGATAAATTTCTCTATATCTATGCATAGTTGAGCGCTATTTTTTGCGAATCGCGCTCCTCCCACCCAATCTTCATAAGGAAAAAGCTCTAGGTATGAGATTCTTTCATCATACGATGATGTTAAAATGTTTTTTGCGAAATAATACATAGCCAAATTTGTAGTAAAACCCAATACCACAAGCTTTTTGTCTTCTAGAATTTTAATATCTAATTTATGATACTCATGCCCCATAAGTTCCTCATCGATAGTTAGAGGATCGTCTTTTATATAAATTTTATTCGGTAGCACTGATTTATTCTCCTTTTGCGCACTACGCCGTTATTCATCGAGCGCCGTCAAATATGATCCAAATCCCTTTGATTGCGGAGGATAATAACTTTTTCCATCTACATTGATGCTATTTATGTTCATATTTTCTCCAATATAAGTTCCGCCGAGCCCTCCTCAAGCGAATTATATTCATCCAGATGTATATGCGAATGTTTCGGCGCAGAATCTTGCGCTAAAGTAAGCAAATGCCTGGCAAGAGATATAAGCCCGCTTTTATTCGCCCTTATAGTAACTTCGTTTCCTAAAGCATTGACGGAGATCGCGAAGTCCTTTTCCCATTGTAGCTGTAGCCCCTTTTCTGCGCAGTAGTCTAAGGTTTTTATAACATACTGTCCCATATATCGCCGATACTCCTTTCTAAATTTAATCGATTGCCGATAGAATTTACCTCATCGATCGGTTAGCCGATCTCATAGTATTTTGGAAAAATTATATCTAAAATAAAAATGAAAGGGGTCGGAATAACTAAATTTAAGATAAGTGTTGTGCGCAAAAATGAAGTGGATTAAAATTTGAAAACAACTTAAGCAGGAATTAAAGAAAAATAGAAAGAAGTAATTATAACTTAAAAGTAGCTTAAGTGGTGGTCCCGATTGGACTCGAACCAACGACTTCCACCATGTCAAGGTGACACTCTACCAACTGAGTTACGGGGCCAAAAAGAAACGGCAGTATATCAAAAAAATCTCTCAATAGCAAGCAAATTTTAATTTTTCGTAAAATTCCGCCGAAATTTTATCATCTTACCCTTGCCGAAATTCTATACAAGATTTCGCCGTGACGCAAAATCCCGTCGAAATTCTACGCGAAATTTCACGATTTTGCCAAAATCCCCATGCCGAAATCCTGCGCGAAATTTCATGATCTTTCCAAAATCCACGTAAAATTTAATGGCGCAAACTTGCGGCGCGGCGTAAATTTACGCCAGATATGGCGCGATTTTGGTGCGTGCCGCTTGGATGCCGCCAAATTTTATAGCTACTTGCGCGAACCGCACGTTCCGTTTATTCGCCCCGTCTCGCCTCGTTTCGCCTCGCTTGCCTCGCCCTGCCTTGCGCCCATTAAGACGCCCAAATTTTTTCATTCAACTTTAGAATTTTTACGATTTGTAGCATCGCGTCCAGATCGATTTGTATCTTGCTCGCGAGCTTGTCGCCTCGTATCGGCTTACTTAGATCGGGCTCAAAGCTATCGTATCCGCGGGGGATTTTTATATAAATTTTGCTTTTTCTGAAACTAAGCGCGATCTTCGATTTTGTAAGCATTTTTAAAAATAAAATTTTCTCCATTAGCGCCGGCGTTAGCACATACGCTGCGGCGACTGCGTCTTTTGCATATACAGCAAAAGATCTGTTAAATTCCGCGTTATCCATATTGCAAGATTTTGCACCGCTTTCCAAGACGCCGTGCTGTAGCTTTATTTGTCTTGGAAGAATAAAAACGTCGGATCTGATCTTTTTATGAAAATCGGCTGCGAAAAAAAGACCTTGAAATATCTCCATCTCCTTTTTTTCATAAATCAAAGTAAAAAAGCTATCATCTATAGTCTCTTTAGACATCCAAATATCGCAGAAGCTAAAGTTCACGCCGTCTATGCTTCCGTATATCAAATCATCTCCGCCGGAATTTGCATATTGATTAAAAAGCCCGCTTTGCAGGATATCTTGCTCTTGAGTTACGGCGCCGAATCTGTTGTATTTGTATCCTAGACTTTCGACGTAGGGTGCTATGTAGAGGGCTTTGTATTGCAGCGCAAATTCTCGCGTTTTGACTTTGTGGGTTTTTTCGTAAAATAGCTTATAAGTAAAATATAGCGCTATGCCCAGACCAAATAAAAGATACGGCATCCCCAAAGGCGTACCCTCTTCGCTAGCCATATACCTCATTAGGAAAACCGCAGGGATAAATATCGCACAGGCTTTAAGCAGGCTTATTATTTTCCATTTTATGCGGCTTTGCAGCAGCTTGCGGCGCTCTTTTTCCAAATTTACGATAGTTTGTACATCTAACAATTTTCGATCCTAAATTTCACCGCTTGCGGCAAGATAGCTCAAATTTAAACTCTAAATTTAAGCAGGCAAAGCTAGGCTTAAAGCTCTCCGTTAAATTTCAGCAGCTCGTTTGTATACGCTCGCACGCTCGCATCCACCGCCGTAAGCGCGTCCGCGTCCGTTACGCTAGGCGAGTTAAATTTCTCCGCGCACTTCAGCACGACGCGCGCAATGTCGGTAAAGCGGCACCGCTGCTGCAAAAACGCATTTACGCCCGCTTCGTTCGCGGCGTTGATAACAACGCCGAGATCGGGGTTTGCTAACAGTGCGTCTTTGAGGGTAAAAATTTGAAATTTCATCTCGTCGATCGGCTTAAATTCTATCGGTCGCAGGGCGCACAGATCCACGGGCGCTGTGATCTGTTCCCGTACGTCGCCGCTAAACATCGCGTGTGCGATAGCTAGACGCATATCGGCCCTGCTAATGTGCGCCGTCGTAGAGCCGTCTGCGAATTCGACCAGCGCGTGGATCTGCGAGGTGTGCTCGATGAGCGCATCGATCTCGCGCGTGCCGTAGAGCCAAAACGCCTCGATCACCTCAAAAAGCTTATTCGCCATCGTGGCGCTGTCGATCGTGATCTTTGCGCCCATCTTCCAGTTGGGGTGATTGAGGGCATTTTGCGGCGTGAGCGAGCCCAGCTGCGTTAGCGGCACGTCGTAAAACGCGCCGCCGCTAGCCGTGATGATTAGGCGCGAAACGGGGATTTTGGCATTGCTGAGCAAAAATTTCAGCCCGAAATGCTCGCTGTCGATCGGGTAAATTTTATCCGTTTGCAGAAATTTCCCGCCGACGACCAGGCTTTCTTTGTTGGCTAGACAGAGCCTTTTGCCGAGCTCTTGGGTTTTTAGGCTAGGCATCATACCCGCAAAGCCTACGAGAGCGTTTACCACGGTCGTACTTTTGCACTCCGCAAGCATCTGCAAAATTCCATCCGCGCCGCAGAATACGCGCTCGTGATCTACCTCACTTTTCTGCTGCGCGTCCGCGATACAGACGAGCTTTGGATGAAATTTTGCGATCTGTTCGTTTAAAAGCTTGATATTGCGCCCGCAGCTAAGCGCTTCGATCATACTGCCGCTGCGAGCGGCTACGTCTAGGGTGTTTGTGCCGATAGAGCCCGTGGAGCCTAAAACTACCATGAATAGACTATCGCCATCGCGATTGCGCCGAACATATAGCCGTCGATGCGGTCTAAGATCCCACCGTGTCCGGGAAAGAGTGCGCCGCTGTCTTTAAGACCCGCCGCGCGTTTTAGGTAGCTCTCAAACAGATCGCCAAACACGCCAAAAATTGCTATGATGATGGTTTTTCCTAAAATTTCAAGCGGCGGCATATTGGTAAAGATGCGCGCATAAATGAGGCTAACGATAAGCGCGAGTGCAAGACCGCCTAGCACGCCTTCTACGGTTTTATTCGGCGAGCTAGCGCTTAGCGGAGTTTTGCCAAAGGCTCTACCGATAAAATATGCGCCACTATCGCTAGCTACGATAATAAAGATCAGCCAAACGAAGTGAAAAACTTCCCCGAAATCATCATAAGCCGCCCACATAAAAAATATCGGCGCAACGGGATAGATAAAAGGAAGCGTGATCTTTAGGCTAGGGCCCTTGGTAAAGGCTACGACAGAGGCGACGCATAGGATCATCAGGATGCTAACTTTTAGCGCTGAGACGAAAGGCTCATCGGTCTGCGTAAATGGTAGCAGCGCAAAAAATGCGATCGCCAGCGCGAGCCACTTTTTGCTAGTTTCCTCCAGACCCCATAATTTGAGGCTTTCAAAAAACGCCAGCACGAGTATCAGCGCAAATACGGCGAAATTTAGCCACCTGGCGTTTATGAGAATTAGAGCCAAAAATACGGCGAGTAAAATGCTTGCCGTGATTATTCTTTGCTTCATAGAATTTCCTTGGAATTTATTTTGAATGATTATACTGCAAGCTCGCTTATTACGGCTTTAAAACGCTGATTGTTTTAAAATTTACGTAGTTTACGAAAGCACCTTCATTGATCTTTACGTTTCGGCGCTTGGTGTAATCGACGAGATATTTTCCGCTGCCGCTTGCACTGAAGCTCACGCAAATTTTAGCGGCGAATTCGATCACCTCTTCGCTTAGACTTTGCTTATTTGTCTTTACGATGACGTGTGCACTTGGAATGTCCTTAAGATGAAACCAATAGTCGGATTTGGAGCTATTTTTTAGTAAGAACTCATTGCCTTTTTCGTTTTTACCAACGCTGATTTTAAAATCCCCGAGATAAAAGCTCGCTACATATTCGCTATTTTTTTCCTTGCTTTTTTGCCTAATTTGCGTGCGCTTAGGCATTAGAATTTCGATCTCGTGTGCATCCTGTGCAGCAAGGACGAGCGATTTTAAATTCTCATAAAACGCGAGTTTCTCCTTTAAATTTTGCTCTTCGATATGTATATTTGCAGCCTTTTGGCGCAGACGCTTTGCCTCGGAGTAAAGCTCGCCCAAAGCGGTACTTGCAGGCTTTTGTAGCTTAAATTCTATCGCTTCGGCGTCTCCTTTTTGCAGCGTAAATTCTCGCGCGCTGGTTGGAATTTTATAGATATTTTCTTTTAGCAAGGCAGCTTTTTCGCTTAAAAGCTCGGCGCTTCGCAGTAGTTCGGCGCTGCTTTGCAAAGAGCCTAAAGCCTCGCGCACCGAGTCTAGCTTTTTATTTAGTGCCGTGATTTTTGCGGATTTGAGCGAGTTTAAGCGATCCGCATTTAGCGCGTTAAATTCCGCGCGAAAAAATGCTCTAAAGTCCGAAATTTTTGGCACAGGGGCTTCTTTAATATTTGCAGGCGGTAGGTGGCGGAGTTTTCTTCCTACCTTGATCTGTCTAAATTCCGTCTCGAAGTGTCGCAGTGCCTCTAAAATCACATCGTTTTCGTCGGTGATTATTACGTTGGTAAATCGCCCGGTGAATTCGAAGTAGATATTTGAGCTTTGGGTTTTGTAGCTTGCGTTTTGGCTTACGCTAAGGCATAGAATTCTATTATTTTCTGGCACACTAACGGAGGTAATGCGCGATTTTACGAAGCGCTTGGCAAGTAGCACGTCAAAGGGCGCCGCGTAAACCTTACCTTCGGTAAAAGCGTCATTTTCGTGGATATTGCAGCCCGATTTATTCATATTGAAAAACAACGTCTCGTTGCCGTCAAAGCAGACTTTAAAAAGGTTATCTCCTACGCGCTTAATGTGCGAAAGGAAGCGTTTGGTGCGCAGATACTCGCAAATTTGAATTAAGTTTTGATACTTCATACGCGTTAAAATTTCTCTTTGTGGATTTTGCTTAAATTTAGCTTTTGCAGATCGTTCGGGCTCGGGTGCTGTTGCGGCACGCCGAGGGCCAGTATCGCTTCTGCTTTGAAATTTGGCGGAAAGCCCAGCGCCTCGCGCAAAAACTCCTCGCAGCTGCGTCCGTCCGCAGCTGCGCGCAATCTTACCTGCACCCAGCAGCTACCGAGATTTAGCGCGCTTGCGGCAAGGTGCATGTAGCCTAGTGCTACCGAGCAGTCCTCGATCCAGACGTCCTGCTTCTGCTCATCTGCGATCACGACGATCGCGGCCGCAGCCTGTTTTAGCATATTCGCTCCGCTGCTGCGGCACGCGCTTAGTCGCTCAAGCATCCGTTTGTCGCGCACGAGGATGAACTCCCACGGGCGGCGTGCATGCCCCGACGGCGCAAGCAGGCCCGCTTTTAAAATTTTATCCAGAGCCTCGTCCTCAAGCGGCCCCTGCGCGTATTTTCTTACGCTTCTGCGGTTTGCAAAAATATCTAAAATTTCCATCGTCTCGCTCCTTGCGGCTCAATTATACATAAAATTGCAAAAATTTATGATTTTTTAGCTAAAATCGCGCAAATTTAACCGATACGAAGGAGATTTTATGAAGCAAACGATCACGGAGAAAATTTTTAGCGAGCACGTGGGCGAGGCGGTTTTTGCGGGACAGATCATCGAAAGCGCCATCGATATGGTCATCGGCAACGACATTACGACGCCGATTTCGATCAAGCAGTTTGAGCTTAGCGGCGCGAAAAAGCTCGCCAACCCGGACGGCTTTGCGATCGTGATGGATCACTATATCCCTACGAAAGACATTTTAAGCGCAAACCAAGCTAAAATTTCACGCGAGTTTGCTTACAAGCACGATTTGAAAAACTATTTCGACGAAAAGGATATGGGTATCGAGCACGCGCTGATGCCTGAAAAGGGGCTAGTAGTGCCCGGCGACGTCATCATCGGCGCGGACAGCCACACCTGTACCCACGGCGCGCTGGGGGCTTTTGCAACCGGTATGGGCAGCACGGATCTAGCTTTTGCGATGATAACGGGCAAGAATTGGTTTAAAGTACCGCCTACGATCAAAGTGGTCTTTCGCGGCAAGCCCGCGCCGCACATCTACGGCAAGGATCTGATCCTGGAAGTAATCCGCCTCATCGGCGTGGACGGCGCGCGCTACAAGGCTTTGGAGTTCTGCGGCGACGCGCTGGAGCACCTGGATATGGATAGCAGATTTTCGCTTTGCAATATGGCGATTGAAGCGGGCGGCAAGAGCGGTATCGTCGCGGTCGATGAGATCACGAAGGAATTTTTAGCGGATAAAAATTTGCGCGCCGAGCCGAAATTTCACTACTCCGACGAGGGCGCGAACTATGAGCAAATTTTGCAGATCGATGTGAGTAAACTTGATCCGGTGATCGCCTATCCGTTCCTGCCCAGCAACGGCAAGAGCGTGCGCGAAGCAGTGCGCGATGACATCGCCGTCGATCAGGTATTTATCGGCAGCTGCACCAACGGCAGACTCTCCGATCTGCGGATCGCCGCGCAAATTTTAAAAGGTCGCAAGGTCGCGCGCAAAACCCGCCTCATCATCACGCCTGCGACGCAAAAGATCGCTTTGGCCGCGCAAAAAGAGGGGCTGTGGGATATTTTCGTCGAAGCGGGCGCAGTCGTGAGCAACCCGACCTGCGGCGCGTGCCTGGGCGGATATATGGGGATTTTAGGCGTGGGCGAGCGCTGCGTAAGCACGACTAATCGAAATTTCGTCGGTCGCATGGGCGATAGAACGAGCGAAGTATATCTGGCAAACTCCGCCGTCGCCGCAGCTAGCGCCGTCGCAGGAAAGATCGCCGATCCGAGAGATTTGTAGATTTAGGATTTAAAACTTAATGGCGATGCGGTTTGTCTATATGTGACCTAATGAATTTGCTTGCTTGATCCCGGTGTAGACGCCAACACCATAAACACAGCAAGATCCACGTACGTAGCGAGAAATACGGCGGTCTAGTGAAATAATTAAGTAGGCTGCAACCAAATGCCAAATGTGCGCCAAAGCCTGCTAACAAACTGCCTACGATCACCCGAAATACCTAGACTTTACTCGCGGATAGGCGAAATTTGACCTCGTTCGCCATAAAAATCGTCGGCATCAAAGGCGAGACGTTAAACTAGGCCTAAATTTAGTATATGCCTACGCGGCAAACTGGCGCAAAGATAAGCTATGCACGTAAGGAAAATATCAAAGCGATTTTTGAAATAGCGAATGATAAATTCGAAGATATAGTTAAAATTTGATATTACTAAAATTAGTATAAAGTTTTAACAGTATTTTATTTAGTTTATAATATTTTTCTCCGAAATCCAAAATCTATAATCATCTATTTTACTTTTATTTTGATCTTTTGCTATGACTTCTAGCCAATATCTGCCGTCTGATTTTACTTTTACGAGGATGTTTTTAAATTTTACCGTCGAACTTGGCATTTTGTCAGATATGCAAGTATATTTTATAAAATTTATGTCTTTATCCTGCGTATTTTTGCATTTATTGATATTTTCTAAATTTACGTATTCCGGTATATTTTCTTTTTTGATATCAAAGTCGGTTTGGTAATTCGCCAGACCTACAACTCTAACAAAAAATCCACTATTACTAGCAAATAGTAAAAATACTAAAGCCATAAAAGATAATACAAATAAAAGAACTCTGTATGCGAATTGTCTACTAATTTGAAGAAGTCTTATTAAAAAAGAAAGAATCGCCATAGAAACCACTATAAGAATGTATTCATCTGCATAGTTAAAATAAATAGCTATCAATATTAGCAAATCGGAAATAAATATTAAAAAAGCAGCTAGAAAAATATTACTCAATTCATCTTTATTATCCCACCAAAATTTACAAAAAAAGTATACTAGTAATACTGCATGCAAACCTAGACATCTTCCAAATAAACAACCTATATCATTAAGACATCTATGTGAAGAATACGATAAATTTAATATGTAATAAATTAGTGGAAAAAGGGCCATTAGTAGTATTGCAACAAAATCTACTCCTATAAAACAGTATTTGATTTTATTTTTACTTTCGTACCAGCATCTAAATAAAAAGTAATTTTGTAAAAATACAAGAATACAAAAATATAAAGTCAAAAATACAGCAATAGCAAAAACTGCAACTAAGGATATAGGTATGCTTCCTATAGAAATTTCCGGCACTCTTCTTAACTCTAAAAAATATGGTATGCAAAGAAGCGCTCCAAAAACTACAAAATTTAATACAGAAAATATTTTATATTTTATACCTTTTGCTATGATTTCTTTTGCGTCGCTTAACATAGAATTTGAAACATGGCTTATATATGTTTTTTTGTCTTTGATAAATTTATCCGGTAAATTATTATAAATTCTATATATTTCACTCTCGTTTTTAAGAAATTTTATATAAAGTTTCTTTTTATCCTCAATATCTATAGTTTTTATTGATTTTTTAACAATTTCTTTTTGTATTTTTAATATTCTAAGTATTTTTTCATAATCAGTTGATAGCTTCTTTATTGTATATATACTTATAGAATTTATACCATTTTCTTTAAGGTAAGTTAGTGAAATATAGATTTCATCAATATCCTTTTTTGATTCCTCTGATAAAAGATTATATTTATTATCCATTATGTCTTTCACATACGATCTAATTTTATCGATTTTGTTTTCGTATTTAATACATTTTGTCAGGAGGTTCTCTATACACTCAATTCCCCATCCTATACTTATTTTGTGCTTAAATTTATCAATAATTTTATTTATGTTATGTGCATGGCACCATTGTTTATTTAGGCTTTTAAAATTTGAAAGCGCGCCTATCTCATCATCTACTAGTTTTAAATCCTTATAGGTAAAATCTCCTTCAAACATAAAAATCATTCCTTATTTAAATTTTAAAACTACGATACCTACCGATTTTAAATTCTACGCCTCCAAAATCGCTCCGTTGCTAGCGTTTGTTACCAGCTTGCGATACATTCGTAGCCAGCGGTACGGTAGTGGTTTTTCAATTGGCTTAAATCTAGCCCTGCGCGTAGCGATCTCCTCGTCGCTTAGGCGCACGTTGATCGCGTACGTATCCACGTCGATGTCGATGATATCGCCGTCCTCTAGCAGCCCGATCATGCCGCCCTCGGCAGCTTCGGGGCTCACGTGTCCGACGCTTAGCCCCCTCGTCGCTCCGCTAAATCTGCCGTCCGTGATCAGCGCTACGTCCGCGCCCAGCCCTCGCCCCATGATTAGGCTCGTTGGGCTTAGCATCTCCTGCATGCCCGGGCCTCCGCGCGGCCCTTCGTAGCGGATTACGACCACGTCGCCTTTACCGACTTTGCCGTTTGAGATGCCCTCTATCGCCTCGTCTTGGCTGTTAAAGCAGACCGCCTTGCCGCTAAATTTGCGCTCGCCGATGATGCCCGCGGTCTTGATGACGCAGCCCTGCTCGGCTAAATTTCCAAACAAAATCGCCAGTCCGCCGACCTGCGAGTAGGCGTTTTCGATCTTGCGGATGACCGATTCGTCTTTTATGGCGCTCGCTCCGACGCGCTCGCCTAGGCTTTCGCCCGTGACGGTCGGCGCGCCCAGATCCAGTAGCCCGTTGTCGCGGCGCGAAATTTCATTTATTACGGCGCTTAGTCCGCCCGCGCGGTTGATGTCCTCCATATGCACGTTTGGCAGGCTTGGACTGATTTTGGCGATATGCGCGATCTTGCGGCTGATCTCGTTGAGCCCTGCGATCTGCAAATTTACCCCCGCTTCGCGCGCGATAGCCAGGATGTGCAGCACGGTGTTGCTGCTGCCGCCCATCGCCATATCGACGACTAGGGCGTTTTGGATAGATTTTTCATTCACGATGTTGCGGATTTTGTATTTTTCATCGAGCGCTATCTCGCAGATGCGGCGTCCCGCCTGTCTGATGAGCTCCTCGCGCTCGGGCGTAAGCGCAGGCACGGTGCCGTTGCCTTTTAGCGCGATACCCATCGCTTCGCACAGCGTATTCATCGAGTTTGCCGTAAACATCCCCGAGCAGCTGCCCCCGCTCGGACAGGCGGCGCACTCTATCTCTTTTAGCTCCTCGGCGCTGATCTCTTTGGTTTCAAATTTACCCACCGCCTCAAACGCCGTGGATAGGTCGATCGGCTCGCCCTTTTTGGTGTAGCCCTTTTTCATCGGGCCGCCGCTAACAAAAACCGTCGGCACGTTCACGCGAAGCGCGCCCATCACCATGCCGGGCACGATTTTATCGCAGTTTGGCATACATACAAGAGCGTCCAGGGCGTGGGCGTTCATAACCGTTTCGATCGAGTTTGCTATGAGCTCGCGGCTAGGCAGGCTATAAAGCATCCCAGTATGCCCCATCGCGATGCCGTCGTCCACGCCGATGCAGTTAAACTCAAACGGCACGCAGCCGTTTTTGCGGATCTCGTCTTTTAAAATTTCGGAGTATTTGTTGAGGAAAAAATGCCCCGGGATGATCTCGATGAAGCTATTTGCCACGCCGATAAACGGCTTTTCAAAGTCCTCGTCCTTTAGCCCCGTCGCTCTTAGCAAGCTTCTGTGCGGCGCGCGCGTATAGCCTTTTTTGATGATGTCGCTTCTCATTTTATATCCTTGAATTGAAATTTTCTCCATTTTAGCATAAAATTTTACCGCAGCGTATTAAAATTTAAAGCCGGACTATTGAGCTTAATCAAACCGAATCACTCCTGTTTTTGATATAATTGCACATCGATTATCAAAATCTTGCCGTTTGGCAGGAATGAAAAGAGGAGAAGATGCAAAGAAGAAATTTCTTAAAACTAACGTCTGCGTTGGCGGCTAGCGGCCTTGCTAGCCCTCTTTTTGCGAAGGAGGCCTTCACCGTCTACGGCGCGCCCGCGATGCCTAGCCTCATCATCGGCGTTGCGTGCATGCAGGGGCAGATCGGCAAAAAATACGACGCGAAGCTTGAGCTTTGGCGCGATCCCGATCAGCTGCGCGCGGGCGTGGCAAACGGCGAGTACAAGGTCATGATGAGCCCTAGCAACGTGGGGGTGAACCTCGCAAATCAGGGGCGCAAGATCGGTATGGTAAATATCCTCACCGAGGGGCTAAATTTCGTGATGAGTAAGGGCGAGAAGATAACGGAATTTGCTCAGCTGAAGGGCAAAAAGATCGTAATGCCTTTTAAAAACGACATGCTAGACATCATCGTGCGAGCCATAGCGAAAAAACAGGGCATTGGCGGGCTAAATATCGACTACACCGCCAGTCCCGCAGAGAGCGCGCAGCTGTTTTTGGCCAAGGACTATGACGTCGCGATCACGGTCGAGCCACTAGCAAGCGCCATGATCTTAAAGGGCAAAGTATCGGGCGTCGCCGTGCAGCGAGGAGCAAATTTAAGCGATATGTGGGCGCAGGCGTTTTCGGTAAAGCCCATCATCCCGCAAGCAGGCATCATCGCCGATACTGATTTTTACGCCGCAAAAAAGGCGGATTTTGAAATTTTAAATGCCGATTTAGCAGACGCGCTTGCGTGGATAAAGGCAAACAAACAAAGCGCCGCGGCGATCGGGACAAATTTCTTTCCTGCGCCGCCGCCTGCGATATTTATGAGTATCGATACGTCGAATTTGTGTGTCAAAAAGCCTAGCGAGATCAAGGACGAGCTTTTGAAATTTTATGAGATTTTGATGGAATTTAACCCCAAGCTCATCGGCGGCGCGATGCCTAAGGACGAGTTTTTTCTATGCTAAAAATCGATAAAATTCGCAAAGCTCAAAACCCCGCGTTTTACGTCATAGACTATCTGTGGGGCGGCTTTGCAAGCCTGGGCGCGGTGTGCTTTTTCATAGCCCTTTGGCAGGTAGCGAGCGAGGCTTACGGTCCGCTCATCCTGCCCGAACCCGCGGCTGTTTTTTCTAAGGCGTGCGAAATTTTAAGAAATTTCGCCGCAAACGATCTAGCCCTGTCGCTTAAGCGCGCGCTTGCGGGCACCTTCCTCGCGCTTTTTGCAGGGATTTGCAGCGGGCTTGCGGCGGGGTATTTCAAAAGCCTGCGAGCCTTTTTAAACCCGCTAATTACCGTGCTTCTTTCGACGCCACCCATCGTCTGGATCGTGCTTGCGATATTTTGGTTTCATTTCGGCGATACAAGCGTGCTTTTTACCGTCGTTATCGTCGTCGCGCCGATGACTTTTGCGTCCGCGGCGCAGGCGATGGCTAGCGTAAGCGCCGAATACACCGAGCTTTTCGACAGCTACAAAAGCTCAATTTTAAAAAAGTTGCACTACCTCTACGCGCCGCACCTAATCGAGCGGCTACTTCCCGCGATCTATGTCGCGGTCAGCAACGGCGCGAAGGTGCTTGTGATGGCGGAGCTTTTGGGCGCGAACGACGGCATCGGCGCAAGGATCGCCGAAGCGCGCGTCAATATCGATACGGTCGAGGTCATGGCCTACGTGTGCCTGGTCATAGCCTTTACGGCGCTTTTCGATTATCTCGTGACCAAACCGCTTCAAATTTTACTGATGCCGTGGAGCAGATGATGCTAAAAATTTCAAATTTGCGCTACGAAATTCTGCGCGACGTTATAATTTCAGATTTTTCGCTGAGGCTGCACGCGGGCGAAGTAAAGACGCTTTTTGGCCCCAGCGGCTGCGGCAAGACTTCGCTTTTGCGGCTGGTCTGCGGGCTGGAGGATAAAAAAAGCGGACAGATCGAAAACGGCTTTAAAAAAATCAGCTTTTTGTTTCAAGAAAACCGCCTGCTGCCGAACCTCACGGCGCTTAAAAATATCGAAATTTTTAGTCCCGCGGGCGTGAGCGAAATTTACGCCCTTGCCGCGAAGATCGGGCTTAGCCCGAGTGATCTGAATAAATTCCCGCGCGAGCTAAGCGGCGGCATGCAAAAGCGCACGGCATTTTTGCGCACGATTCTTAGCGGCTGTGATCTGGCGCTGCTTGATGAGCCGTTTGTAGGTCTAGATCGCGATCTGCGCGGCGTGCTGATCGAAATTTTAGTCTCAAAGATCGAGTGCGAGGGGCTTGCCTGCCTTTTGGTGACCCACGACCGCTTCGAAGCCGCACGTCTAAGCCACGAGATCATCGAGCTTGAGCCCAAAGGGATGGGGCTTAGGCGCGTCGTGAGCCTAGATGAGCCGCTAAGTGCGCGCGACGAGCGGTACGAAGAGCGCGTGGTAAGCGAACAGTTCGGGGGAGTGAGCTATTATGAGTAGAAATTTTATCTTTAATGCGCGTAAGCAGGGAGGTTCCGCACGAAATTTAAACTTACGTTGCGGCCTAGGCGCGAGCAAGCGAGGCTTTGGTTCGCATCGCGATCCGGGCGTGGGCAGATACGGGCATTTGTCGGGCGCTAGACGCGACAACCTCGGCGCACGCAAGCATGGGTTCTTACAAAGTACTAAATGTCGCGATGTCGGAGCGAGCGGGCACAGGCTCTTGCGGGATACTAAATGTTATGATTTCGTTGCTTGCATAGACAGGCTCTTTCGGGACATCGGATGCTGCGATCTTAGCGCAAGCGGATATAGCCTTTCGCAGGACATCGGGCGCCGTGGTTTTGCCGTATCGAAATACGAACTGCACAGCCGTGCGAACTGCGATTATAGCGTGAGCATGCTCTTGAACGGCGCAGTGTGCTGCGGTTTTGATGCGTGCGGATTGAGCGCGCAGTTCAGTGCCCAAAAAGCCGTTTTGAGCGCCTACCGCTCGCTGTTTTGCGATGCAAGTGGGCTAGGTAGCGAGCAAAATTCCGCTTTCGGCGCGCATTGCGTGGTGCGGAATTTTTTAAATTTACACGACGCGCGCGATTTTAAGAATTTCGGCTCTGTAAATTTGAAGAAATTTAACCTCGCCGCCTCGCAATTTGTAAATTTAAAAAAGCAAATCCGCGCAGGCGAAGGTACCGATAAGAGCGTTAATTCGCGCAATTTGACGAGTTTTGAGCACGAGACCCGTATGCTGCGCAGACTAGGCTCTGAAAGTAAAATTCTCGCGCCGCGTAGATTTTACTTTCAGAGTGCGGTTGGTGCGCCGTGCGGACCCGGTCTCGGATACAGAAATTGTGAATTTGCGCAAAATTTCAAACGTTTCGTCCCCGATTTCGCAGAAAATTTTAAAGATTTTACTTGGAGCTTGGAAACCGAGCCCGCGCAAAGTTGTAAAATTTCCGCTCTAAATTTTACCCGAAACTTTAAAAATTCCGCTCGCGGCAGGGAAGCCGGGTCTATGCAAGGCTTCGGGAATTCGGGTCGAAATTTTGAGCCGAAATTCCCGCAGAGAGCTAAAAATTCCGATCGAAATTTAGAGGCAGAGCCTGCGCAAAGCTTCAAAGATCAAAACCTCGCGCAGGACTTCTCACAAAACGGTAAAAGCTACGATCAAAATTCTACTCAGGGTTTTTCGCAAAGCGGCAGAAGCGCCGAGCCAAATTCCAAACCGAGTTTCTCGCAGAACATTAAAAATTCCGAACGGAATTTTCCGCTAAGCTTCTTACAAAGTGCCAAGAATTCTGATAAAAGTCAAAATTTTAAATCCAGTTTCGCGCAAAGCTTTAAAAATCAAAATTTCGCGTGGGATTTCTCGCAAAACGGCAGAAGCTACGAGCCAAATTCCGCGCAGGGCTTCTCGCAGAGCTCTAAAAATTCCGATCGGAATTCCAAAGCTAATTCCGCGCAAAACCAAACAGATCCCGTTTCGCCGCAGGATCCCAAAAATCTGGAGCCGTACGGGGTGCAGCAGCAAGAGCTAGGCTTTTACGCGCCTAAATTTAAAGACGAGCGCGCGAGGAATTTTTTCTCCCATCCGATGCGCGCCTTCGTTCTTTGCGCCTGCTTTTTTGCGGCGCTGGGCGCGCTTAGCTTTTTAGCACCCGATGCGCTGGCGATCAATTATGTCGGCGCTCATAAGTTTTACTTTCTATTTTTGGCGCCTTCGTGCATCTACGCGGCGTTTTTGCTTACCGCGCTGCCCGATTGGACGAACTTCGAGGGTTCGCTAAAGCCCGTCTCGCTTGCCTTTGCCGCCTGCCTGATCGCGGCTTTTATCGCGAGCTTTTTAAATTTACGGCTTGCAGCAGCGATTACGGGGCTGTTTTGGGCGGTATTTTTTATCTTTGCGGCATGGCTTTTGTGGCTGGATAAAAACTCGAATAATTTTAGCATCCTGGCAGTCCTTGCGGCGTTTTGCGCCTGCTCTGCCGCCTACGGCGCTAGCGCGGATGAGAAGTTTTTGCTTAGCTTCGTGCATATCAATGTCGCAGCAATCGCCGTCGTAAGCTACCGCATAAGCGTAGTTATCGGCAACGAAGCACTAAGAGAGGGCGGGCTGAAGGACGCCGTTTTTATTCCAAATTTTATCTACAAAAATTTAGCCGCTTTCCTCGCCTTCGCTTTGGCGCTCGCGACGCCATTTTTAAGCGAGGCGACGTGCGGATTTATCGCGCTTGGCATCGGATTTTTGTTTTTGGCGAAACTTCGCGAGCTACACTACGTCGAAATTCTAAGCCGCCACTATATGGCGTTTTACTACGCGTTGCAGGCTGCGTGCGCGGCGGGATACCTGTGGCTGGGCGCGGCGCTGATCCGCGGGGGGTACGCTGCCGCGCCGCTGCATGTCATCGCAATCTGCTATATCTACGGAGCGATACTATTCGTAGGGATGATCGCCGGACAGCGCCACAGCGGAATTTCGCCGCTAAACTTCCCGCGCCTAAGCCGCGCGGCGCTCGTTTTGGCTCTGCTCGCGGGAGGTTTAAGAGCCGTTTTTGCTGGCGAGAGCTTTGTTTTATACGTGATGATCCCCTCGGCGCTTTTCATAGCCGCGGTCGCGCTATATCTGATAAATTTCGTTCCGATCTTTCTGAAAAATCCTTTCAGCGCGGATCCGGATTGATAATCATCAAAGCGGGCTTGCTAAATTTTAGCTACAATCGATCAAATTTCATTTCAAGGAGAGCTTATGCAACACATCAAAAATATCGACGCCGCTAAGGCTGTAGAGCTTGCTTCGCTAGTCGAAGTATCCCCTCATAAGGTGATTTCGCGCACCCTCGCGCAAAATCCTGCGCTGAATATGACGCTTTTTGCCTTCGACGGCGGCGAGGAGATCAGCTCGCACAAATCAGACGGCGATGCGTTCGTTTACGTGCTTGAGGGGGAGGGCGATTTCACGATCGACGGGCAGAAGCACCGCGTAAAAGCGGGGCAAAGCATCGTCATGCCTGCGGGTTTGCCGCACGCGATCTCCGCGCCGGTGCCGTTTAAGTGGTTTTTAGTAGTGGTTTTTTAGCCTCTAAGTTTAAGGGCGGGTCAAATTAAAATTTAGCCCGCCCGCCGCTTCATAAAATTTTATCCGAAATTCCATTCTCAGGGTCGTTCTGTTTGTCTCTGACTGCTCTCGCTCGCCCTCGCAAAATTTTAAAATTCCAAAACGTTTAAATTTTATTTTCACCGCGCCAAAAAATTTCGCCGAGTTTGCAAACCGTACGGGAGCTGAAAATAACGCACTGCGTTTGCGCGCTGTGTCTAGCCCAGAAATCGCACACTTAAGCTTGCATCGAAAGTCAAATCCATAGCTCGCGCGTTAAATTTTGAATTCGCGCCGAGCGTGCAATACATATCGGGCGAATAGAGCAGATGGGTGCCGTAGTAGGGCAAATCCGCCGAGTGTGCAATGCGCGCTTGGAATGCACAGATCGAGCGTTAAATTTAAAGGCCGTGTCTGGAGCGAAATACACGCCAGACCGGTCTAAATTTTAAAATTTAGCTCTCGCTCGGGACCAGCTCCTTGATGATTAGCTCGGGCGTGATTGTGCCGCGGAAGTTATTTTTGCTAATCGTAAAGATCGCATCCACCCGCTCGCCGGCGCGCGGCAAAAAGTCGTAGTTGAAAAACAGCGCCTCGACGCTGCCGCCGTTTTTATCAAGCGCCATTTTGATATGCTTGCCCTCCTTGCCGATCTCCCTGATGTTGCGAGCGCGCGCGCCTTTGATACAAAAGAGCGGGCGCGGATTTTTCTGCCCGTAGGGCTCGTAAAATTCTAAAATTTCAAGCAGCTCGAAGTCTATCTGCGACGCGTCCAGCTCGCCCAGCAGATCGTCTTGCGCGCTAAAATCGCTCAGATCCTTGGGCGTAATGCGCTCATTTACGCGCCGCTTAAACTCCTGCAGCAGCGCAGGATCAATCCCCACGCCCGCAGCGCCCTTGTGTCCGCCGAAGGTCGTTAAAATTTCGCTTTGCGAGGAGATCAGCTCTAAAATGTCGAATTTACCGATGCTGCGCGCGCTTCCTTTGGCGCGCGAGTCGCTTACGCTAAAGACGATCGCGGGCTTTTTGTAGGTCTTGCTTAGGCGGCTTGCGACGATGCCGATGATCCCTTCGTGCCACTGCGGACCCCACACGACGATGACGTTGTCGCTCGGATCGACGCTTTTTACGATCTCGTCGTAGAGGCTTTTCTCCTCCTCTTTGCGCGAGTTGTTGATAGAATTTATCGTCTCTAGGTAGTGGTTTGCCTCTCTGATATTTTTGGCGCATAGGAAGTTATACGACATCGTCGCATCGTCCATCCGCCCCGTGCAGTTGATAAGCGGCGCGATCGTGTAGCTGATATCATCGAATTCGAAATGTTTTTTAAAATAATGCTCCTTAATCGCCTTGAAGCAGGCGCGGTTCGAGCTATTTAGCCGCTTGATGCCGAAGCGCAAAAGCGCGCGGTTCATATCGCGCAGCTCCATCATATCGGCGATTATGGCGATGATGAGGATATCCATCGAGCTTGCCATATCGTAGTTCACGCCGAGGGTTTCTTTTAGCGCTCCCACGAGATACCACGCTACTTGTGCGCCGCAAATTTCGATATTTGGGAAGGTGCAATCGGGCTGCTTCGGATTGATTATCGCGTAAGCTCTGGGCAGCACGGGCGGAGGCATATGATGATCGGTGATGATGAGATCGATCCCCTTTTGAGCGCAAATTTCGGCAGCTTCCGTCGCGGAGGTGCCGTTATCTACCGTGATGATGAGATCCACATCCTCAAGCTCGCCTATGATCTCGCTGTTTAGCCCGTATCCGTCGGTGAAGCGGTTTGGGATCTTAATAACGTAATCCGCGCCTATTTGATTGAAAAAATCGCTCATTATGACGGTGCTTACGATACCGTCGACATCGTAATCGCCGACTACGGCTATGCGCTGGTTTTCTTCGATGGCAGTTTTTATGCGCAAAGCCGCCTTATAGGTATCCTTCAGCTCGCAAGGTAAGGGAATTTCAGAAATTTTATTGTGTCGATCGCCCGCAAATCTCGATTTTAGAATTTCCCTTATCTCATTTTTACCTAGCATTTTTTATAGATGCTTCGATAAAGCCCAAAATAGCGGGATTTGGGCGCACTAGACGGCTGGTAAATTCCGGGTGAAACTGCACGCCCAGAAAAAACGGATGGTTTTTTAGCTCGACCGCTTCGATAAGCCCGTCGCTCTCGCCGCAGACGATAAGACCGTGCTTTTCAAAATCGGCGCGGTACTTCGGATTGGCTTCGTAGCGGTGGCGGTGGCGCTCGCGGATGGTTTTTTGCTCGCCGTAAATTTTACTCAAAAGCGAGCCCTTTTTGACGTCGCAGTCATAGCCGCCCAGCCGCATAGTGCCGCCCATAGGGGATTTGTGCGTGCGGATCTGCTTTTTGCCGCTTGCGTCGATGAAGCTGTCGATCAGATAGATTACCGGATCTTCGGTCTGAGGGTCAAATTCCGCAGAGTTGGCGTTCTTTAATTTTAAGACATTGCGCGCAAACTCCACCATCGCAAGCTGCATCCCTAGGCAGATGCCCAAAAACGGCACCTTATGCACCCGCGCGTAGTTTATGGCTAAAATTTTACCCTCTATCCCGCGTGAGCCGAAGCCGCCCGCGACCAAAATTCCGTTTACGTCGCGGAAAATTTCATCTACATTTGCAGCTTCAATTTTTTCGCTATCTACCCACTTTAAATTTATTCGCGTATCAAGCGTAGCGCCCGCGTGGATGATCCCCTCGGTGAGGGATTTGTAGCTTTCTTTTAGATCGATATATTTGCCGACGAAGGCGATCGTGGTTTCGTTCGTGGGTACGATGACGCGCTTAACTAGGCTGTCCCAGTTGCTCATATCGACTTCGAGCTTGTTTAGGCTTAGGGTCTCTGCGATCGGCGTTAAAATATCCTGCTTCAAAAACGCAAGCGGGATCTGATAGATGCTCGCGCTATCGGGGCTTTCGATGACGCAATTTTTATCCACGCCGCAGCTTAGCGCGATCTTGTCTTTCAGCGCGCGATTTAGCGGCATTTCGGAGCGGCAGATTATCATATCGGGGCTGATACCGATGCGGCGCAGCTCGCCTACGCTGTGCTGCGTGGGCTTGGTTTTGAGCTCGCCCGCGACTTTTATAAAAGGCACGAGCGTGAGGTGGATATTCATCGTATTTACTCTACCAAGCTCCACTCTCATCGCGCGGATCGCCTCTAAAAACGGCAGTCCCTCGATGTCGCCCACGGTGCCTCCGATCTCGACGATCAGCACGTCGTTGCCCTCGCCCGCCTTTTTTATGCGGCGCACGATCTCGCCTACGATGTGAGGGATCACCTGGATCGTCTTGCCCAGATAATCGCCCCTGCGCTCCTTTTCGATGACGGAGCTGTAAACTTTGCCCGTGGTGAAGTTGTTGTCTTGGCTTAAATTTTCATCCAAGAACCGCTCGTAGTGCCCCAAATCCAGGTCGGTCTCCGCGCCGTCGTCGGTGACGAAAACCTCTCCGTGCTCCAGCGGACTCATGGTGCCCGGATCGACGTTGATATAAGGATCCGCCTTTAATATGCGCACTTTAAGCCCCGCGTGCTTTAAAAGCGTCGCGATCGACGCCGCCGCAATGCCCTTACCCAGCGAGCTCAGCACTCCGCCGGTGACGAAAATATATTTCGTTTGTTTTGCCATAAGTTTTCCTAAATTTTGATATTAATGTCGCGATTATAACTTCTTTTAGGTTAAAGCACACTAAGCTAGAATTTGAAAATTTTAGAAATTTACGGCAAAATACGCACCCAAATAAATTTTAAATTTAAAGGAGAGATGATGAAAAAGATCATCGCGGCTTTAGTGCTCATCGTAGCGCTTATAGCGGGCGTTTTTGTGGCGACGAAGGACGCTAAAACGGGAGTAGCTAAAAGTGTAAACGATAGCATAACCAAAACGGTTGACGGTGCGGTCGGCAAGAGTGCCAGCGCGGCGATTGAGCAGCAGATTGCGGAATTTATCGCTAGAAACGAAATTTTCGAGACTAAGAGCGCTAAATTTTATCCGGGAGATAGCAACTCAAGCGGCTTTATCGAAGGCGTAGTAAAAAAAGAGAAACTACAAAAAAGCCTTGCTGAGGGCTTTAGCAAGCTAAAGGAAAAAGCAGGCGCGCAAGATAGCAACGATACGGACGAGCCAGATCCTGCTAAAATTTTCCCGGAGGATTTTGCTTTTCGCTACGACTACACTATCAAGCATAGCGTAAAAAACGCTGCGGATGGATTTGAGAGCGATGGAATTTTAACGATTAAGACGCCATATTACGCAGAGCCTTGCAAGAAGCTGTTTAAGACTGACGC
The DNA here is from genome assembly GCF_937997535.1 of uncultured Campylobacter sp. GTDB lineage: Bacteria > Campylobacterota > Campylobacteria > Campylobacterales > Campylobacteraceae > Campylobacter_B. The sequence continues at coordinate 10,313 of NZ_CALKTT010000098.1, read as the reverse complement.
GCCGCTTAGCGCGCATCTAAACTACGGACCTACAGAGGTTAAATTTAGCGCAAAGCTAGCCGATATAAATGTGCTCGAAGATGGCGGAATAGGACGTCTAGCAGGCCTTAGCCTAAACGGCACGAGCGATATGAGCGGCAAAACGATAAAAGCCCTGGGCTTTAAAATCGGTGAAATTTTTATAGACGACGGCAAGGATTCAGGGCTTGATATAAAGGATCTTATCTATGAGGCAAACTTTAAAAACGGTATCCAATATCTAGACGATAATATAACTAAGCTCTTTTTGAATGACATAGATTTTGCAGGCAGCACAAAAGAGCTCGTCGTAACTGTAGATAAGCAGCGCTTCATCGTAGTTACGGATATGAGCACGGAAGGTAGCTACCGCGTAAAAGATGGAATTTTAAATTTCAACGAAAGCGATAAAGCCCAAAGCTTAAAGATCGCCGATGTGCTAGTGCGAAACATCCATTTAGGCGTCGATACCAGCTTTAGCGCCGCACTTTTCGAAAAATATCTGTCTATTATCTCAAATCCGCAAGAAGGCGAAAAATTAGCGGAAAATAAAGAGCTTTTTATGAAGCTACTAAAAGATGATATGAAAATCAACGTGAATGATTTTTCGTTTGAAAATAGCCTCGGTAAGAAATTTGCTTTTAACGCAAGCGCGCTATTAGGCGGCTACATCGACGAGACGCAGCTTTTTAAGCGCATGAGCTTGGACGGCAAAGCTACGATAAATACGACTATCACGGACTTCCTATCGCCTTATGACAGCCTGCGCGATTTTGCGCCGATGGCGGAAGTTTACGGCTCGCAGTTTCTTAAGCCTGATGGAGATGGAGTTAAGATGGAGTTTAGCTTCGATAAGGCAAGTAACTCTATGATTTTAAACGGAAAGCCTATCCCGCTACCGCACAACTAAATTCTTAAGCTTTGCGGGCGGATTTTAAGCCTGCCCGCAAAGATTTTTGTTTTCCTGCTTTTTAGGCACAGAATTTCGCAAAACTCCACGTAAATTTTTACCTACAGAATTTCGCGGTGGCGCCATAAAATTTCGCTCAAATTTTACCGCATCTTTTCCGCCCGCCCAGCTAAATTTTAATTCGACAATCGAAAAATTTTATCCTTTAATGACAGATAGACTTAAGCAATTTTGGCTATAATGCGCGCTTTTGCAGCGCAGCTAGCGTAAATTTAAAAGACGGCGGAGATGGAGCGGCATTTATTACGCCGCCTCTTTTGACGACGTATTTTATATTGGGAAACTAACGCTAAATTTGCATTTTTAAATTTTAAGGAACGATATGAAAGTAATCAAACGCAACGGCAGAACCGAGGAACTTGACGTAAGCAAGATCAAAAAATACACGAGCGAGGCGGTAGAGGGGCTGGAAAACGTAAGCCTTAGCGAGCTTGAGGTGGACGCAAAGATCCAGTTTCGCGATATGATCACCACGGAGGAGATCCAACAAACCCTCATCAAAACCGCGGTCGAAAAGATCGACGTGGATCGCCCGAACTGGACCTTCGTCGCCGCGCGGTTATTTTTATACGATCTGTATCACAAGGTAACGGGTTTTAGCGGCTACAACAGCCTGCAAGATTACTTCGCTCGCGGCGAGGCGGCGGGTCGCATAATGCTTGGCTTAAAGGAAAAATACGATCTAGAGGATCTAAATTCTTATCTGCAGCCGCAGCGCGATTTACAGTTTAACTACCTAGGCATCAAAACGCTTTACGATCGCTACCTCATCAAGGATAAAAGCGGCGCGCCGATCGAGCTTCCGCAGCAGATGTTTATGGCGATCGCAATGTTCCTCGCGCAAAACGAGCTTGACTGCCAGAGCTGGGCGAAGAAATTTTACGATCTCATATCTAAATTTGAAGTCATGCTGGCTACTCCTACGCTCTCAAACGCCCGCACGACGCGACATCAGCTAAGCTCCTGCTACGTGGGCTCCACTCCCGATAATATCGAGGGGATTTTCGATAGTTACAAGGAGATGGCGTTACTTAGCAAATTCGGCGGCGGTATCGGCTGGGACTGGTGCAAGGTGCGCGCGATGGGCGGCAGCATCGACGGGCATAAAAACGCCGCGGGCGGTATCATCCCGTTTTTAAAGATCACAAACGACATCGCAGTCGCCGTCGATCAGCTGGGCACGCGCAAAGGCGCTATCGCCGTGTATATCGAGCCGTGGCATATGGACGTGAGCGACTTCCTCGATCTGCGTAAAAACTCGGGCGAGGAGAGGCGCCGCGCGCATGAAATTTTCCCCGCGCTATGGATAAACGATCTGTTTATGAAAAGACTTCAAAGCGGCGGCAAGTGGACGCTCTTCGATCCTGCAGAGGTAAGCGATCTGAGCGATCTATATGGCGCGGAATTTCAGGCGCGCTACGAGCAGTACGAGGCCGACGATAAAATTTCAAAATCTACCATCCTGGCAAAGGAGCTTTGGAAGAAAATTTTAACGAGCTATTTTGAGACCGGAATGCCGTTTTTGTGCTTCAAAGATAACGCCAACCGCATCAATCCAAACGCGCATCAAGGCTTAATCAGAAGCTCAAATTTATGCACGGAGATCTTTCAAAATACGGCGCCGAACCACTACAAAATCAAAGTCGTTTTCGATGACGGCAGCGAGAGGCTGTTTGAGGAAAACGAAGATGTGGCGACCGACGCGGGCATCGTAAAAAAGGCGAAAAAGATCACAGCGCTAGACACGCTGGGCGGCAAAGAAATTTTTATCGTGGAAAAAGGCTGCAGCGAGGGCGCGACGGCGGTTTGCAACCTCGCAAGCGTAAATTTAAGCAAAATCAATAGCCGCGAGGAGATAGCTCGCGTGATGCCGATCGCCGTGCGAATGCTCGATAATGTCATCGATCTAAATTTTTACCCGCACGCCAAGGTCAAACATACCAATCTAAAAACCCGCGCGATAGGGCTCGGCGTAATGGGCGAGGCGCAGATGCTTGCCGAGCGCGGCGTGAAGTGGGGCAGCTACGAGCACTTCGAGCTGATCGATAGGATAATGGAAAACGTGAGCTTTAACGCGATCAAGGCAAGTTCAAATTTAGCCGTAGAAAAGGGCAGATACCCCGATTTCGCGGGCTCGAAGTGGAGCGAAGGAATTTTCCCGATCGATTTAGCGAACGAAAACGCTAAGGCGCTCGTTAAGCGCGGCGGGCTTTTTGAGCAGAACAGCTGCGACTGGGACGGGCTGCGCGAGAAAGTAAAGCGCGACGGCATGCGAAACGGCTACCTGATGGCGATCGCGCCGACATCCAGTATCAGCATACTCGTAGGCACCACGCAGACGATCGAGCCGGTGTATAAGCGCAAATGGTTCGAGCACAATCTAAGCGGCATGATCCCGGTCGTCGTACCGAATTTAAGCCCGAAAACGTGGCAGGCGTACGTGCCTGCGTACGAGCTCGATCAGCGCCTACTCGTAAAAGCAGGCGCCATCCGCCAAAAATGGATCGATCAAGGCCAGAGCCTAAATATTTTCATGAGCCTGGATAAGGCAAGCGGCGGCTATCTGAGCGAAATTTACACGCTTGCGTGGCAGCTGGGGCTAAAATCGACTTACTATCTGCGCTCCGAAAGCCCAGATAGCGAGAAGCTAAACAACGTCGCCGATCGCTCGATCGAGTGCGAGGGGTGTCAGTAAAATACGGCGGCGCTATGGTTGAATATAAAATTTGAAAAATTTTGAAATTTTTAAGAGCCGCTATAAAATTTTTGTAAAATTTAAGCGGCTCGGGTCGATAGTAAAGCGAAAGCGCTTATTAAAGATTCTTTGCCTTTCGAAGTAGTTTGATTTAATGACGGACGAGCAAAAAAGCGCAGCCTTCGCAAGAACTAAATTGTTTCAATGGCGCTCGCTCAAATTTAGAGCGTAGATTATTCTACCTGCCCGAGCTTTTTGAGATAGGCGAAAATTTTAGCGATCTCGATCATTTTATTTAGGCTTTCGAGCAGCTTCGCGCTTTGCGAGCTCGGCGCAGATTTGAAAATTTCGCTATTTTCAACGCCGATTACGAGGCTGTTTTCGCCCAGATAAAGCTCGGTTTTACCAAATAAATTTACGGTGATCGTCTGCATATTTTCTAAAATCTTTTTGTTTTGCAAAAATGCGGCGGCGGCGGGATTGTTGAGATAAACGTCAAACGACGCGCTTAGATGCGGGCTGTCTTTAAGCAGCTTAAGATCCGACGCGCCGAAGATGAACTCTCCGCGCGGCACGACTAAAATTTTACTATCGAAGGTCTCGCTAAAATCAAATTTTGCAAAAAGCCCGCCGAAAATCGCCGTATCATCCTTTTTTTTAAGATGCAAAATTTTATCCAGCTCAAATACCCGATTTTCTCTGTTTTTATCGAAATCGCGGCTTAGGCAGATGTCGCCGATTTTTATGCCAAATTCGGGTGTCTTGCCCACTATCGCGTGCTTGCAAGTGCATAGATTTGCCTCTTTACGGAGCGGATTTTTATAAATTTCATCGAGTAAAAATGCGCCGAAAGGCTGAAAGGTAAGACGCAGCTCCTTTGCGATCCAAAGCAGAAATTCATTCTTAAAGGCCTCTTCACTGAGCGCTTCAAATTTACGCGAAATACGCACGGCTAGGTATTTGTAAGCAGGATAAGCAAGAGCCAGCAGCACTAATAAAAATACAAATGAGAAATCTCCGAAATCCTTGCGCATAACGATAAACAGCGCCAGCACCACCACCGCCACGCCGCCACGCGCCTTCCAAAGCGCCACATTGCGCGCTCCATCTAGTTTTTGCTTTTTTAATTCGTAAGAAACAAGGCTCATCGCTATCCCCGTGAGTGAAATTTGACGCTCATTATAGCGAAAAATGGGATTAAATCAAGCCATATGATAAGCGCATTGCTATTTATAAGGCGGGTTTTTTATAATAGCTCAAAAGCATAGAAATCGCCGCTTTTTTCTCTGCATTTTACAATATCGCCCTGTTTGAATTCTAAAATTTCATCCAGCTCGGATTCAAATTTCGTCGTATCGGTAATTTTAAAAATATATTGCGCGATTTGAGCAGCCTTTACCGGGCGCCATACATCAATATCTTCATTCAAAATTTTTATAAAAATTTCTTTATCGGTCACGCTCGCCATATTAAACCTTTCTGCCCAGTTATCTAAAATTCTTTCTGCCTAGCCACAATTTAAGATATTTTAATACGGGTCTTAAATAATCATTAGTAGCGTTGGCTTTAAAGGTGCTCGCGTCCGATTCTATCAAATACCAGCTATATCCGTCATCCTTTAAAATATTCATTTTGCGATGTTTGGCTTGGGTGTTCGCATCGGATATCTCTATATCCAATACTTTATTTGCAATATTCATCTGTACCGATAGATTAGGGCTTAGATCATATATGAAACGGTTAAAATCTTTGATGATATGCGTATTATATACGTCATCGATCATCTCGGCTCTTCTCTTCCTAAAAATTTCCTCTTCTATCGGATCTCCGTCAATAAGCTTTCCATAATGATCCGCGTCTGCTATGAGCTCTTCGTAAGATGCGGTAAAACATCCAAAAAATCCCCTATGCATCCCAAATTTCCAATTCGTAGGCACCGTTTCATCGATTACTTGAAAATATTCGCTATTAAATCTACAGTAATCTATATCATCTGCAAACGGTAATATGCAATAATAAATCCGTCCCTCTTCATATTGGATACCATAAACAAAATAGGTTCTGTTTAATCCCAGATACTCATGCTCGTCTTCTTTTATACATTTTACAATCATTTTTAATCGTCCTTAAATTTGAAATCATCTACGGCTTCTATGATGGGCTACTCGTCTTTATCGCCTATTATACTATTTCTAACAAGTTCTGTAAAAAATTCTTTGTTTTTGGATTTGTTGATTGCCTCTTTTATAGCATTAAAGGATAATTTTAAATTATTTAAATTGCCGTCTATAATGCAAAAGCCATTTTTTTCGCACAATGATATTATGCCCCTTAATACCGCTTCATACTCGGATCTAAAATCGATACGAAACGTAACGGACTCTATTATATTATTAGCATCAAAAAATACCTCTAAGCGATTGCCGTTTTCGCTTCCATATAGATCTATTTCATTAGACCAAGATTTTTCTGGCTTTAATAGGCGCGAAATTTCAGAAAATATCTCTTTTTTGATCTTTGCTTTTTTCCAATACTTATCGTCTTCAAAGAGCTTTATATTGCCATATTGCCGGTCGTATTGCAGATCGTATGTATCGCTTTTAGGTAGAATAAAAAACTCACATTGCCAAATTGCCATATCTCTTTCCTCAAATATTTTCATTTAAAATTTTAAAAGTAATACACATAGCAGCCTCGGTCATCGTATATATCAAATAAAATCGAAAATTTCTCTTTATTGTTTACGGCTAACTGAACTCTAATGTTCAAAGAGGGCTCTTTTGCCAGCTCAAAATTAAAATGGCGCAGCAGTATGGATCTCAAAAAATTTGGCTCAAGCGCCTTTTCTTTTATAAAGATAACGCCCGCTCTGGCGCCGTTTTTATAAGGCTTAGCTTTTGTGTATTGCCCCTTCATATTTTTAAGAAGATACTCCTCTATTTTCTCATCTCTTTCCCAAAAAAGAATTTTATAAACTAGGCTATCTAAGTGGCTTGCTTTTGAAATTAAAAACATAACTAGCCTTATTTTAGCCTCTACATCGATATTTTCAAAATCTATTCTAGACTTGACTATGCCTCTTTTATTTCTATTTATTTTTCTAAATTCTATATCGAAATTAGTTGGATCTATAATGCTTTTTATCATTGTCGTCGCCTTTCAAAGCCCTTTTGCTGCGTGATATTATGCAAGCTCGCTTTAAAATCCTTATCTACTTTTTCCATTTAAATTTTAATCTCTTTCGCTTAATTTTTATAAAATTTTCCAACTCTTTATCGGTAAAATTTAAAACCTCTTTTCGATTTTGTAAATTTACATAAGTGTGCCTTATATCGCAATTACCGACAAAGGCGGCTTCCCAGTTCTTAATTAGCCAACTCGAGCTTATCGCATATTCCCGTCCTTTATTCGAGCGCATTTTATCGCTATAGCCAATAGGCGCAAACATACCGGAATAAAACCCCTCCAGATAGGGTAGTCTCGGGCATCCTTCCGTATCGGTTGCGACGATAAATTTTATCTTTCGATCATATGGACGAAAAGCCTTGTGACACTCTATAATATCTCCATTTTTTAGATCGTCTTTGAATTCTAAAAATTTATAAGTAAATTTTACAGGAATTTTATCATTTATCCTTTTGTATTCGGTCACAGAGCTATCGTAATAAGAAAATATGCTTATATTTCTGGATGGCTCGGTATCACATACAAAATCTAAATTCTCCAATATCCACTTTTTAGAAATCAGACCATTATTATTTTTCGCATTAGCTTCGGGCGGCAATACTATAAACTCCCCCGAATTATCGCCGTTTATACGCAGCAAGTTATTCCAGTTACAAAATAAAAACCGCCTTTGATCGATCTGCAATATATCGCCCTCCGCGAAAATTTCTCTAAAATTGTTAATCGAAAATTTCCTTCTACCTCTTACGGGTATTATCTTTTTATAATTTCTTTTCATGGTCTTTCTTCTATTTTATTATTAAATCGCTGCGCACTTGCTAAATCCCTAGATGCAAAATATATAAATCGTTTTTAATTGCCGAATCGATTAGTTCCAATAGACTGTCTAATTGCTCGATAACCGAGGATTTATTTAACACACAATTTTTATCAAAAACAATTTGCTCATCCGCGCTCAAGAAAAGCGACCTCCAAGAGCATATTATATCTCTAAATTTAGCTTTATCCTCTATCCAGCTATAGCCATAGCAATTTAGACCTTTTTTCAAATTTACCTCATCGTTCCATGTGGTTTGTACCCACTTGAAAGAATACGAAATATGAAGTATCAGATCATCGCTAATTACTACGCAATGCTCTTTAGAGAAAATATTTTCTTTTGTCTTTTTGAGTAAAAATTCATGTTTAGGCATATGGCTCCTTATCGTTTTAAAATATGACTTTAATAAAGCTCGATCTAGCTATTCGCCAAATTTCATCCAGGCTGCGGCGTATTCTAGCGTTTCATTTCTAAAATATTTGCTAATTATATTATATTCGTCTTCTTTCGCAATATTTACAATTGTCTCAACAAAGCCGGTGCAAAACGCCGTGCCGATATATTCGTCTTCGCTTGCCGCTCCCTTTTCCACAAAATCGAAAATTTCATTTCTTGTCTTTTCGTCCAAATCATCAAAAATTTTAATCGTAGTTTCTGCAAAAGATGCAAGCAGCCACAATAAGCTAGGTATGTACTCCATATCGAAAGGAAATATCTGCTCTTGATAGGCGTTAAAATACGCCCTGTTTTTCTCTATAAAGAAATAGATATATTCCTCATATTTGCCCAAATCAGTCTCTATTAAGCGCATTTGCCAATCCTTATAAATTTTTACCCTTATAAAATTCCATCATAATACTTTTCTCCAAAATTTTATAGCGCTTTTTATCTCTTTTTCAAAATGTTTGAATGGTATATAAATTTCATCTTGCTCATAGAGTTTTAACTTTTTATATTTCTTGGAATGCGTAATTCTCACAATATCTTCATAATTTTTTTGCAAAAAATCTATGATTATTTTTACCTCATCCCTACTAAATTGTTTCGCTCTCGCCCGCCGCATAGGCGGCGTAAGTGCTTGAATGAACATATCCTCTATAACATCCTCATCGCCGAAGCGCTCGTAAAAATCAATAAAATCCAGGATATAATACCTAAAAGTATAATCATTGAAAACCTGCAAATCTCCCGATAAAAGTTTGATCGTGCTATGGTCTAAATCACACAGATCTTTACCGTACAGATCTTGCTCGACAAGCTCATCCTTTTGTACAGGATTTGTTATAATTTCCGGCTTTTTCAGTTTAAGCCGCGCCTTTAGCGCTTTTATTTTAGTATGCAATTCAAATTTATTCATCTAGGCAGTATATGTCGTTGTCCAAGTCCACATTATTATCTGCTAATAGTTTCAGTAAATTTGCATTATAATATAGACCGGGCATGCTATTATAACTGTAAACTACGACTCTTAGCAGCTTTTTCACGCTTTGTAATTTTATACTCCTCGCGACATTTATATCTGCTAAAAATTTTTTAATTAGATCTCCCGCAAAAGGTATATCATAAAATTTTTCCTCTATGCTAAAGCCAAAATTTCTGTATTTTAAAATAGAACCTTTTAGTTTCAAATCTCCTTTTTGCCAGACTTTTGTTGCAGATATGCCGTTGCTGCTTATTGTTTCGGATAGATCCCTATCGCTTTCGATCGATAGGATTAGGATTACTTTGTTGCTTTTCAAGATCGCTCCTAAAAATCTTTTATATTATATTCGGTAGGTTCGCCCTTGCCTTTACCATTTTTTAATTTCACGAATATATTGCCCCTTTTATCTTTGTATAAATCATAAGCTGAATTCGGTTTTAGGTCGTGTGGATCCACTCCTTTATCTTTAAGTTTTTTGATTTCACCCTTCGATAGCGCTTTTTGCTAGTCCGCATAACGTATATTCTCGCCAAACCCCGTTTCTCTACCCTGAACTCCGCCGCCGATCGTTAGCTCCAGTTTTATCTTGTTATTTATTTGCTAACGATAAAAGGCATGTGCCTCGCTATATATTCCGAACAATACCGTAGAATTTTCGTCTTTTAATATGCTTCTAACCTCTTCCGGTTCAACTGCGCTTATATTTCCATCTTTCCGCAAAAACCAATCACTACCATTAAGTTCACAGTGAAATTCATCTTTATTTAATTCATCTTTGGAAAGTGCATTCAAATTTATAAATATTAAATCGGGACGTGCACCCAACCTTGGCAATGTGAAATATAATAGTATCAAAGTATAAAATACAAAAAATACTAAAAATTTTACTATTTTCATTTACTTCAAGTTCTTCTAATTCTTTAATGTAATGTTCATTTGGATTCCTTTTATTGTAGATGACAGTAACTGCTACCTTCCCTTTATTCTCACATTTCCATAAAAAAGAAGCCTTACTATCTGAAGGAGTATATGTTTCATCATAGCTAAAAACTTTCCCATCCTGATTTTTAAATTCTATTTTCACATCAAATGAGTGAGAATTTATACCTCCTTCTATTTTAATAAGCTCTAAAGTTCCTTCTGTTTCAACTAAATTTTTATTATTCTCTAAAATTTTTTTTATTTCATTAGCTCTTTCTCC
>NZ_CALKTT010000097.1 GCF_937997535.1 uncultured Campylobacter sp. | reverse complement strand
TAATGTTTTGCAAAGACCAAATCACCGGCACGCTTGTGAATTATTACGTCACCTGTAAGCGCGAAGCGTGGCTTTACGCACACAATATTCACGCCAATCAGGAAGATAAAAACGTGCTGATGGGCAAGGCGCTAGCGGATATCAAAGAGAACGGTTTGCAGGAATTCGCATTTTCAAATTTGAAATTTGATAAGCTTTCCAAGCAGCGCAGACATTATCTCATCACCGAATATAAAAAGAGCCTAAAAAATCCAGAAGCAGGCAAGATGCAGCTGCTTTTTTATATCTATCTTTTAAAAACGGGCTTAAATTTAAGAGAGGTGAAAGGCAAGCTAATTAGCGGCAAAACCGTCATAGCCATTGAGGATAATGCCGAAAATTTCACTAAAATCGAAACAATTCTAAACAGCATCGCCGCCCTTGTAAACGAGCCAAAGCCGCCTAAATTTAGCCCGCAAAAGATTTGCGAGAGTTGCGCTTATCGTGATTATTGCATTTAGGAGATAGAATGTATGCTATTTTATTTTACGATATTTCAAGCAGCGACGAAAAGGAGAAAAATAACGCTGCGCGCGTCCGCAAGGCGGTCGAGAAGTTTCTGCCTCGCGTGCAATTCAGCGTTTTTGAGGGTGAAATCAGAGCGAGCGATCTTAAAAAATTAATGACGATTTTGCAAAAAGAATGTTCTAATAGGCTTGATTCGGTGGTAATTTATACTTTTAATTCACTCAAATATTCACAGCGCCTAGTCATCGGACGCGATAAAAACGAAGCGATTTTCAGCTAAAATTTAAGGATAAAGTATGCAAAAATCGGATCGCACGCATTTTATTTTGAGCTCCGGCCGATTGCGCCGCAAAGATAATAATCTATATTTCGATAAATTTAACGACGAGGGCGGAATTTTAGCTAGTAAAATTTTGCCGATTAACGCAATTGATGAAATTTATATTTTGGCGCGGGTAGAGCTTGACACTTATGCTATGGCGTTTTTGGCTGATAATAACATTTTGTTGCATATTTTTAGCGCCTATCAGAGCTTCCGCGGCAGTTTTTTCCCGAATACTTCAAATTCTGTAAACAAAAGCGGCTTTGTACTTTTGGCGCAGCTGCGGGCTTTTGATGATCTTTCTAAGCGCCTTTTTATCACTCGCGAGATTACTCGCGCTCGCATCTTAAATGCAGCCATTAATTACAAGGCTTACGGCGTCTCGCTCGATACTGCGCCGCATCTGGATGCTCTAGCGCGCGCCTGCGACATAGCAGCGGTAATGGCGGTGGAAGGCGGCTTTGCCAAGCAGTATTTCGCGGCCTGGAACGAAATCATCGAGGATCAGCGCAGTTTTAAATTTACGACGCGCTCCAAACGCCCGCCGGCAGATAAAATTAATGCCCTCATTAGCTATGTAAATACGCGTATTTATAGCGTCTGCCTCAGCGAAATTTACAAAACCGAGCTTGATCCGCGCATCGGCTTTTTACACGAGCCAAACTACCGTGCGCTAAGTCTGCATCTAGATCTTGCAGAGATTTTTAAGCCTATTTTAGGCGATAGATTAATTTTTGGAATGTTAAACAAGCGCGAGATTACGGCAAAAGATTTTGAAACGGACGCGGGGCGTATTCGATTCGGTCGAGAAGCGGTGCAAAAGATCGAGCTAAAAATGATCGAGAAACTATCATCTTGCGCAAATGTAGCGGGACAGAACCTAACCTGGCGTCAAATCATCCGTCGCGAGGCAAATCAGATTAAAAAATACGTCTGTGAAGGCGTGCCTTACGAGGGGCTGGTATGGCGGTAGGCTGGGGTTTTAAGCTCATTCGTGCTTTTAAAATTTTGACTAGAATCACTTACGCCTATAGATTGTGCCCTCTTAAGATGCATGTGCTTTTGAAATAAATTTGATCTGAAGCACGGAACGGCGAACGAATTGGCTTTAAAAACACATATGTTTTTAAAATTTCAGCTTTTTATTATTCACACTTCGATTTTTGAATATCTTTATATTTAGATTTTAACATTTGCACTCACGATACATATAGATAGCGATAAAGTTGCTTTTAAGATTCTGAAATGCCTAATTTTGGGCATTGAGCAATCAGCGCTTTTTTAAATTTAGTCTATTTTAAGGCATAAAAATATATACTCCTAACACTTTCTACCTAGGAAAATGGAAAAATTCGTGCTGTAGAATTCCATCCCGTTGGGAATTGAAACAATTGACAAGGGAGCAGAGAAAAGCGCGCTCCTCGTAGAATTCCATCCCGTTGGGAATTGAAACTAAAATATTCCGCACCGCTTGGAAAGACATGAGCGTAGAATTCCATCCCGTTGGGAATTGAAACTTCTGCCACTGCATTTATAGCGTCCCGCAGGAATGTAGAATAATTATTCTATCCTTTGGGAATTGAAACGCATAAATAGGCTTATTGCACGATTCGCGTAGGAATTCATCTTATTTAAATCAAAACGGATCTACGCGATGCGACTTTTACGGCGGAAATGGATAGAATTCTCATCTCGCTATAAAATTTAAAAAGATTAGTTGTGGCTGGGATAGGATACAGCATGGGGCACTTATGTGAAATTTCATTCGGTTTCAATTTGCCACCAAATATATTAAATTTATAGGTTACGAATGAAATTCTGGAGTTACTCACAAATTAAAATTTTAACGAACTGTATATTTGCCATAATATAAATAGATTTAAATGCAACTCATTTAATAGCAAATTCAAAATATTTGTAAAAATGCACGCTAGGGATCTTAAAAGCTAAGTTAAAGTAAGAATTCCGCATTAATTTCAATTAAATTTACGCTACAAATTTAAGATCATGTGTCAAAGTTAGAATTTAAAATTAAATTAGATGATGCCAAAGAGGCAGAAAGATGGAAAGAATTTTATAAAGTAAGAATTTGGCAACAACCTTTGAAACTGCAAAACAAAGAATATCGGCATAGTCGTCATAAATAAGGAAAAATCATCTAAATTTAATGGATACTACCGCCTTTGCCACATAAAGTATAATAAATAAATGCCTCCGCCAGTTATTTTTTAAAATTTTTAAAAAATTTCTTCAAAAGCGCCTTGTAAAAGATCGCGAATTTCGACTCTTTTTTCTCATAAATCACGCGAAAGACGCCCTGTAGATCCAGCTTTTCTTGCAAAGTAATGTTTTGCACTCTACTCTCCTATAAGTTTTTTTATCTTATGCAGCACAAACGCAGCGTCGTCGCTATCGAGCTCGCACAACATCTGGCATATCGCGGTCGCGGCCTGCGGCTTGGTCGTGCCCAAGCGCCAGTCCTGATACGTCCGCATCGACACGCCTAACCTCTGCGCCATCGCGGCGTGCGAGATCTTTTTGCCGTTGTTTTTGGCTTCGACGGCATTGTGCAAAATGTTGAATATATCGCTCGTTTCTAACATATGAAAATTATACAAATTTATTCGTTAATTATACATAAAATCGTATAAAATGAATAAAAATCGTGTCATTCATAAGTAAAAATAGCAAAACACTTCGTTTATCCGTGTGAATTATACAGAATACTGCATAAAATAAACATAAAATTTTATAAAATTTTGCATATTATGCTGTAAAGATGAACCGGCCCACGCAAACAGGCATCTTATAGAACGGCACATTAAATTTTTAAACCGGGATATATGAAATTTTATAATCGAAGCTTTTGGGGTTTGATTTTTTGATCGGTTCTGGTAGCAATTACAAACAAGATGGAATTTTACCCTATGCCGAGCCATATCCGGTACAAAGAGCGTTTCAATTCCTAGTGGAGTAGAATTCTACGGAAAGGCGGTGAATGCGGGATATGTGAGTTTCGCATTTCAATTCCCGTTGGGAATTGAAACTATGGGCGACAGCCGCAGAGAAAAGCAAGCGACGAGGTAGAATTCTATTCCACTAGGAATTGAAACGTGATATACTTCATCACGTAGCCCGTGGCGTTGTGTAGAATTCCATCCCATTAGATAGAATTTCAAAGAATCTTGAGGTCCATAATCATAGAATTTAATGCGTTTCTATATATTAGGAAATAATCCCTAATGAGGCAATTCCTAAGCAAGCCTCCATGGCAATTCTTAGCGAGTAATCTTCATTGGCAAGATTTAACCCTTTTTCTTATCCTTCTTGTTCTTGCGGGAGGGGCTTTCCAGCTTGCGCCAAGCCTCGCTTTTTTGGCTATCCTCCATTAGGACTATCTCCCTGGTGCCGTTTCGCACGAGGTTTGGATCCACTGCAAGCTCCTTCGCGTCGATCTTTTCGGGATAGTCTATGCGCGAGAGTATGCAGCGGAAGGCGTTTAGCCGCGCGATCTTTTTGTCGTTGCTATCAAGGATCGTCCACGGCGCAAACTCGGTATTTGAAGCGAGCAGCATCGAGTATTTTGCGAGCGTGTATTGATTCCACAGCTCCTGCGATCTCGCATCCACCGGCGAGAGTTTATATTGCTTCAGCGGGTCGGTACGGCGCGATTCAAAGCGCCTTTTTTGCTCCTCTTTGGAGACTGAGAAGTAAAATTTAAACAAAATTATCCCCGCACTTACCAAAAGCTCCTCAAATTTAGGCACTTGGCGCAGGAAATCTTTATGCTCGGCGTGAGTGCAAAAGCCCATCACCGGCTCGACCATCGCGCGGTTATACCAGCTGCGGTCAAATATCGTGATCTCGCCGCCGCTGGGTAGGTGCGCGACGTAGCGCTGGAAGTACCACTGCGTCTTTTCTACGTTGCTCGGCTTTTCGAGCGCTACGATGCGGCATCCGCGTGGATTTAGGTGCTCGGTTAAGCGCTTGATCGTGCCGCCTTTGCCCGCCGCGTCGCGCCCCTCCATCAAAATCAAAATTTTTAATCCCTTTTCTTTTACGAATTTTTGCAGCTTCAAAAGCTCGATCTGGTATCTCTCAAGCAGCGTTTCGTAGTCTTTGAACGAGATTTTTTCATACTTTGAGCTTTTAAATTCTATCTCTTTCAGTGCTATTTCGCCCGTTTCGGTTTTGATCTCTTTGCTCATATCGCCTCCTAAAAATTTTAAGGAATTTTACAAAAAAGTTCTTTAGATTACACTATAAATTCATACTTATTACGTTAGAATGTAGGAAAAAATTTCAAAGGATAAAATTTGATCAGATCGCTGATTTTGACGGCATTTTTTCTCTTGGGTTTAGGTGCCGAGCCCTTAAAACCTTCCGATGCGTTCAAGCTTAACGCGACGGCGCAGAGCGATAGCGTAACGCTAAGCTTCGATGTTGCAGACGGAATCTATCTCTATCAAAACGAGATAAAAATTTTCACTGACGGCGCGGAGGTGACGAATTTAATAAATTTGCCCGCCGCGACCGAATACAAGGATTATAAAATTTACGAGGGCAAATTTAGCATCGTCGTGCCTTTAGGCCTCGTGCTCGCAAATGCCGCGAACAGCGATAATTTCGTACTTAACGGCGATTTTTTGGGCTGCACGAAGTCGGGCTTTTGCTACCAGCCGCAGCAGTTCGGCTTTAGCTTCAAGCGCGCGGCGGAGGGCTATGAGATCGGTAAAATTTCAAACTCCGAGCTGAAAAGATACCGAAGCGGCGTAAATTTCGCGCATATTTCTGACACGTACAGCGCGCAGAGCGGGGCTGTAAATTTTAAAAGCAATACTGCAGCAGCGGGCGCAGAGACAGATTCTGTGGCGGACTCGCACGCGGCTGGAAATTCCGCGGTAAGCTCGGCTGAAAACGCTGCTGTAAATTCCCATCAAACTTCCGCGCACAAAAATCCGCACGCAAATTCCATCTCCGAGCAGGATAAAATTTTAAACGTTCTTAGCGGCAAGAGCTTCATCGCCGCGATCGCGCTGTTTTTCGGCTACGGCGTGCTGCTCTCGCTAAGTCCTTGCGTCTATCCGCTCATCCCGATCCTCTCGTCGATCATCGTGGCGAAAACTTCCTCGAAGCCGAGCGCAAAAAAAAGCCTCGCCGTAAGCCTCGCGTATATTTTCGGGATGGCGAGTTCGTATGCGATTTTAGGAGCTTTCGTAGCGGTTTTCGGGCAAAATTTACAGGGCCTGCTGCAAACTCCGCCCGCGCTGATCCTAACCTCGCTCATATTCGCCGCGCTCGCGCTTTCGATGTTCGGATTTTATGAGATCCGCCTGCCTGCGCGCTTCCAAAGCTTCTTAAATAGCAAAAGCGAAAATGCTGGCGGCTTGATCGGAGTTTTTTCGATGGGGCTTATCTCGGCGCTCGTCGTATCGCCGTGCATCTCCGCTCCGCTTGCGGGCGCGCTTGTTTACATCGCGGGCAGCGGCGACGTTCTGCTGGGTGCGGCGGCTCTTTTTGCGCTGGGGCTCGGAAGCGGCGCGCTACTGCTTGTGGTGGGGCTCGGCGGAGCACTGCCTAGGCCCGGAGCTTGGATGGAGGCGGTGCCTAAAATTTTCGGCTTTTTGCTGCTTTTTACGGCGGTGTGGATTTCGCGCACGCTCATCGGCGAAAATTTAAGCCTGCTTATTTATGCGGTTTTAGGCGCGATCTTTGCAGGATTTTTGGGGCTGTTTGACGGCAGCGCGAGCGGTATCAAGCGCGCTTTGGCTCTTATAATCGCGCTATATTCGGCGCTGCTGCTCGCGGGCTTTGCCAGCGGCGCGAAAGATTTTTCCAGACCGCTTGGTAATCTAATCCCGCAAAGTACGAGATATTCCAGCGGCGGCCCCGGCGGCGAGAGCTTGCAGGCAGGCGAAATTTCTAGCGCTCAAAATTTTGGCGGCGCGCATTTTTCGTTTGTGCACGATCTGGCGCAGCTGCGCGGCAAAATAGAAAATTCCAAAAAGCCCGTGATAGTGGATTTTTGGGCTAGCTGGTGTAAAAATTGCGAGCAGAGCGAGCGAGCGTTCGCAGACCCAGCTCTTGCCGGCGCGCTAGATAAATTTAGCCTTTTAAAGATCGATCTTAGCGAAGATAGCGAGCAAAACAGAGCGATAAAAGCTCATTTCAACGTATTCGGCCCGCCTACGATTCTGTTTTTTAAAGAGGGCGCCGAGATTGCGAACTTGCGCCAGATCGGCAGCGTAAATTCCGAAAAGCTGGCCGAAATTTTAACCGAAATTTAGTGAAATTTAGATAGATTTCAAACAAAATTTAGTTTTAAGGATTGCGCGATGATAAGCAAAAATAGGGCTACGAAAGAGACTAAAATCGAGCTTGAGCTTGAGCTTTACGGGCGCGGCGAGGCGCAGATACAAACGGGCATCGGTTTTTTCGATCATATGCTTAGCGCGTTTGCCAAGCACGCGTGGATCGATCTGAACCTGCGCTGCGAGGGCGATTTGCAGGTTGATTTTCACCACAGCGTCGAGGACTGCGGCATCGTGCTCGGAAGCGCGATCAAAGATGCGATCTATCCCGCGCAAAACATCGAGCGCTTCGGCGATAGCGTCGTCGTGATGGACGAAGCCGCCGTAAGCGCCGCGCTTGATTTTTCCAACCGTGCGTTTTTGGTATTTGATTGCCCGAGCCTGAAGCGCGGTAAGATCGGCGAATTCGACGCTGAGCTCGTGGAGGAGTTTTTCCGCGCTCTGGCTTTTAACGCAAATTTAACGCTGCATATAAGCCAGATCCGAGGCGAAAATCTGCATCACGTCGCAGAAGCCGCGTTTAAGGCGTTCGCCGTCGCATTTCGTCGCGCAATAAGCATCAACGAGCGCGCTGGCGTGCCTAGCACGAAGGGCGTTTTATAGCGGTAAATGCGCGCTAAATTTAGCAAAATTAGCAATTCGCGGTTTTGAAATTTTATCGGCGTTTGAAATTTTACTTTCGCCGCCGCTTGAAATTTGCAAAATTTCGCCATTGCTCTGGCAAAGCGCGCCGCTTTATTAAGACCGCTGGCGGTGCATTTGCGCCCGCCGCGAAAACCGCGAACTATGCTATATGAAATTTCGCACTGCCGGAGCTCTAAAATGCCGCTTTGTACATTAAAAATTTAAAGGTAAAAGATGAATATTTTCGGATCGCTTATGGAGATTTTAAATGTGCTCTTTTTGATCTGCTTTGTTTGGCTCATAGTGTGTTTGATTAAATTTATCAGATCAAAAAACGAGCCGGAGCGCCATAAAAGAGATAAAAAATTTCTAATTATTTCGACGGTTGTGTTTGCATGCGCTTTTGCTCCACTCATATATTCTCAGTGGCTATTCGATCCTTTTTCTATACTTATCTTGGTTTTTACCGGGCTACCGGTAGTTTCGCTCATTTGGCTAATTGTAAGTTTAGTAAAATTTATTAGATCTGCTAAAAGCACGGCTGAGTGCCGTAGAAGAATTAGAAATTTGCTGATTCTTTCTGCATTTTCGTTCATAACTTTTTTAGCTGTCCTAATGGGCTTTTTATGGCTGCTTAATAGCGCGCTTGCGCATATGTGAGGCACAAAATGAGCGATGAAATTTTTCAAAAAACGATCGCCGTAATATTTACGGCTTGGGCGATCAGCGTTTGCGCACTAACCGCAGCGGCGCTGTATCTGCAGAGCAAATGTTCGATCATCTCCTATATCGCGAACGGCAACTAAGATGAAGCGCACATCTATCGTCATTTTGCTGCTGCTTGGCTTGGCGGCTTTCGATTTTGCATTTTACAGCCTCGTCGTGAAGCGATACGTAAATCAAAGCAGCGCCGAGATGCAGGCCAAATCGATCGAGCTGCATAAATTCCTGCCGTTTGAGCAGGGCTCGCAGATCGTGCGCGCCAGCTCCGGCTTAAAACTTAGCGGCGATCTGCCGATAATCGACGGCGCAGCGGCGCTATATCCCGTGTTTTCGGCATTCGTCGCGGCAAACTATCCCAAAGAAAGCGTGGAATTTGACGGGCGAAATTTTACCGATGCTAGCAGGCTTAAATTTAGCAACACTCGCGGAGCATACAAGGCCATAAGCGACGGCGAGGTGGATCTGATCTTTGTCGCCGCCCCCTCAAAGCAGCAGCTTGATTACGCGCGCGAAAAGGGCGCGCGCTTGCGCTTCGTGCCGATCGGGCTGGAGGCGTTCGTCTTTATCGTAAATGCAAATAACAAAGTTTCAAGCTTAAGCGTGGATCAGGTGCGAGGAATTTATTCCGGGCAATATAGCGACTGGTCGCAGCTCGGCGGCGAGCGAATGCGAATAGATGCCGTGCAGCGAAACGCGGGCAGCGGCAGCCAGAGCGCGTTTTTGAAATTTATGGGCGAGATACAACCTAAGCGCAAGATCACGGGCTTTTTCGGTAGCGCGATCGGCTTTTCGTTTCGCTATTACGTCGAGGGAATCGTGCAAAACGGCGGCGTGAAGATGCTTAGCCTAAACGGCGCGTATCCGAACAAAGAAAATATCGCTAGCCGCAAATACCCGCTCGTAGCCGAAATTTACGCGGTTTACGACGAAAATAACAAAAACGAAAATATTCGCATCTTGATAGACTGGATCCTTTCGCCGCAGGGGCAAAGCATCATCGAAAATAGCGGCTACGTGCCGATTAAGGGCTAAGATCGCGGCTTAAATTTATACGGCGTTTGCCAAAAATTCAGCCAAATTTCGTTAAAATCACAAAATTTCAAAAAACGGAAACGAAGTGATAAAGATCATATTTTTAGACGTAGACGGCTGCCTTAGCGACGGCGGGCTGTATCATTCAAACGGCGGCGAAGAGATGAAGAAATTTAACGTAAAAGACGGATTCGGCATCCAGGAATGGCAGCGGCTGGGGCTAAAGGTCGCGATCATCACCGGCAAAAGCTCGCAAATCGTCGCAAACCGCGCGCGCGAGCTAAAGATCGATACGCTATTTCAAGGCGAAAAAGACAAGCTCTCAAGGGCGGAACAAATTTTAAAAAATTTTAATCTAAGCTTCGATGAAGCCGCCGCGATCGGCGATGATATAAACGACGCGAAGCTTTTAAATGCAGTCGCGATCAGCTTCAAGCCCGCCGATGCGCTAAGCTCGCTAAAAGCGGACGTCGTGCTAAGCAAAAACGGCGGCTGCGGCGCGGTTCGCGAGATGATCGAAACGCTCGTCGATAAAAACGGCATGCGCGAAGAGTGGAATAGCAAATGGCTGTAGTTTCGCAAGCGCGCGTGAGAGAGCCTGCGAGAGGCGAAATTCCGCGCAGATCAAGAAGGACTGAGCGATGGTGATAAAAATTTTCTACGTCGCGATTGCGATCTTTTGCGTCGCGATGGTGTTTTTAAGCGTGCAGACGCCGTATTTTAGCGATATGTTTAGGCAGGATCTAAGCATTGCGAATATGGAGATGAAAAAGATCGTCGATTATCAGATCGGCGAGCGCGTGGATGCTAAATTTACCGCAGATAGCGGCACTCGCTACAAGGATCGCGACGAGTTTGTAAATTTCAAAGCCGAGGAGATTAGCGCGGATCTAAATCATACTTTGGTTTCAAAGACCGCGACGCGCGCCGGCGAGCTGATAAAATTTAACGGCGATGCGCACTATGTAAATAGCAGAGGCTTTGATTACACGGCGCAGGAGATCATCTACGATACGAGCAGCAAGATCGTCCGCTCCGACGTGCCATACGTGCTGCGCCAAGGCGGCGACCGCATTACGGGCGCAAGCATCAGCTACGATACCAAAACCAAACAAACAAACTCAAAAGGAATCCACGCATGGTATTTAATAAAAGATCAAAACTCCACAAACTAATACTTTCAGCCGCGCTAATTACTAGCTTTAGCGCGTCAGCTCTCGGTGCCGCGCAGGAGCAGGTCGAGGTCACGGCGGATAATTTTTTCGCCGACGAGATCAAGCAGATCAGCGTGCTGACGGGCAACGTCCGTATCAAAAAGGGCGCTTACGATACGCTAAATTCCGACAAAGTGACGATCTATTTCGACGCTAAGCGCCAGCCTACCAAATACGTCGCGACGGGAAATGCAAATTTTAAAATTTTGCTCAATCAAAAGCATTACGACGGCAGAGGCGGCGTGCTGACCTACGATCCGACCATCGAGGCCTACACGCTCGAAAACAACGCCTATCTGCACGAAGCCGAGACTAAAAAAGAGGTTTACGGCGATAAAATCATCGTAAATCGCCAAAAGGGCACCTACGAAGTAAAAAGCGGCGGCGGCGAGAAAAAGCCCGTGCGTCTGATCTTTCAGGTCGAAGATCAAAACAAATGATCTATCCTAGCAGCGCGCAGTTTATCACCTCCGCCGCAAATATCGGCGGTGCGCCCGAGTTTGCGATGAGCGAAGTGGCGTTTTTGGGGCGTTCCAACGTCGGCAAAAGCAGTCTGATAAACGCGCTTACCGGGCGTAAAAATCTAGCCAAATCAAGCTCGACGCCGGGCAGAACGCAGCTGATAAATTTTTTTGAAGTTAAATTTAAACAAAAGCTTGCCACAGACTCGGACGGCTCGCAAAATGAAACATCGCCCGATCTAGCAAGCAAAGAGGCTTTAAGCTTGGCTGCAAATTGCGCGCAAGATCACGCGGACGCTGCGGCGTCTGAGCGAAATTTAAAGCAGGATTTCGTTTTAAATTTAAAAAGCGCTTCGGCGGATTTTGGATCGGATCGCGAGGCGGATCTTACGGCAGGTCTCGCGCCGAATTCCGCGCAAAGCCCCGAATTAAATTTTACAGGTAGATCCGCGCTAAGCTTAGCGGACAACTCCGCTTTTTCGGATCTTGTGAGCTTGGGTGAAAATATCTCTTTGATCTTCGTGGATCTGCCCGGGTTCGGGTATGCCAAGGTTTGCAAAAAACTGCATTATATCTGGCAAAAAAATCTCGACGAATTTATCAAAGAGCGCCTAAATATCAAGCTTTTCGTCCATCTCATCGACGCGAGGCAATTTGATCTTTCGATAGATAAAAATTTGCAAAACTATCTCGCTAGTTTTCTGCGCGGCGATCAAAAGGTCGTGAGGCTCTACACCAAAGCCGACAAGCTCAATCAAAGCGAGCGCGCAAAGCTTTTGAGGCACGATCCGCAGGCGGTTTTAGTCTCTACGCTAAAGGGCGGCGGGCTGCAAAAAGCGCGCGAGATCATCGTGTGCAGGGCGTTTGGATTATGAAATTTCTAAATTTAAATACGTTAAATTTTGCGGTGCAGAATTTCAAAATAATTAAATTTAGAGGATATAAAATGCGCCGCCAAGATCGCGCAAAGATTAGGGAAAATTTTAGATGATACGGCTGAAAAAGGCGCGCCTTTGCGACATTTCGCGTATGCAGGAGCTCGTAAAAGAGGAGGTGCAAAACGGCGTGATCTTGCCGCTTGAAAGCGATGAGATCGCTGCTAATATCCGCTCATATGTGCTGGCGTTCGGCTGCGATTATAAGGCGGATAGGAGTTTTGATTCCAAGGAAAATTTGAGTTTCGATTCTAAAGAAAATTCCGACTTAAATTTAGCCAGGAATTCCGATTCAAATTTAGCGCGCAATGCCGATTTAAATTTAATCCAAAGCTCCGCCGAAAATTTTGCCGAAATTACTTCTGAAAATTCCGCCGAAGATGCCGCGGGCAATTTCGCGGCGCAACGAGATACGTCTCAAAATAGCGCGCCACGAAATAGCGCGCTGCAAGCCGTATCCGGGGCGGGGTGTGCACAAGCCGGCAAAGAGCAAATTTTACGGAGCAAATATTTGCAAGAGGCGAGCGTTTTTCAAACCGAATGTTCGCAGCCCCACGAATCGCGGTGCTTAAAAGAAGCCGAAATTTTGGCGGGCTTTGCTTCGCTTAAAATTTTTAACGCCGATCTTGCCGAGGTGCGCTCGCTCATTGTCGCTCCGCAGTTTCGCAGGCGCGGCATTGCCAGAGCTATCGTAAACGAGCTGCTCGGTGAAGCGAAATTTTACGGGCTGAAAAGCGTATTTACGCTCACCTATCAAAAAGAATTTTTTGAGCGGCTGGGTTTTACCGAAATCCCAAAGGACGAGCTGCCCGCGCAAAAAATTTGGGCCGATTGTATTAAATGCAAAAAGTTTCCGGTATGCAACGAAATCGCACTTATCTATACCTTATAGCGGACACGCTTTTTAGCGCAGGGGTTCTTTTCTACCTGCTTCTAAGTGCGGTGTATAGAGGCTTGCCGCCGCTGATTGGATTTTTTTTCACGGCGATGGTGGTACAAAAATATGAAAACGACGTAAAATTTAAAAAGTTCGGCTTTACCTGGTTTTTCTCTATTTTTTATCTGTTTTGCGCCGAGCAGATACACGGATTTAACCTATTTAGCGTGGCTATCGCGTATTGTATATTTTATTTCGTGATCTATGAAAACTCATTTAAATATATTAAATTTAGAAATTTTTTGATCTGCTTTTACGTGATGATCAGCTATGTTTTGGTCTTTGTGGTGAGCAACGCGATCTCGGCGATCAAAAAGAGCGAGTATCTGCCCCTAAGCAGCGAGTATTTAAATTATATCGTGATCGAAATTTTGCTCGCTTTGCTCTTTTTTAAGGGGCGGTTGGTATGAGGCTAAAGTTCGTATTCGTATTTGTAATACTATTTTTCAGCATGCTTTTGGTTAGAATTTATTATCTTTCGATCAAATCGAACGAATTCTACGAGCAGGTCGCTAAAAACAATGTCATCTCTACCGAATACATCCCGCCGGTGCGCGGTCAAATTTTAGATGCCAAAGGCCGCCCGCTCGCGATAAATAATCTCGGCTTTTCTCTATCCATCGCGCCGCATCTAAAAGACGCCGCGCTGCAAAGCGAGCTAAATAACATCTCGCGCTATTTCAAAGATCTCAACGTCACCGCGATGAGCAAGAGCTACAAGGACGCGAATTCCGCTTATAATCAAGATTTTATCGAAGTCGTGCCGTTTTTGGACTACAACGCCACGATACAGCATTTCGCGAGCTTAAGCCTGCACGAAAACATCAAAATTTCGCCCGCTTCGCAGCGCTTCTATCCTTACGGCGCGCTTGCTTCGCACATCATCGGCTACGTCGGCCGCGCCAATAAAAAAGATATCCAAAACAACCCCCTAAGCGCGCTTACCGGATACAACGGCAGAAGCGGCGTCGAGGGGTATTATAACGAGCTTTTGCAGGGTAGCAAGGGCGAGCGCAAGACGAAAGTTACGGCGCTAAATCAGGTCGTAGAGGAGATCTCGATGCAAGAGCCCAGCAGCAGCGAAATTTCGCTTACCATCGATCTTGAGCTGCAAAAATACCTCGAGGAAATTTTTAAAGACAAGGACGGCGTAGCGATCGTGATGGATCTGCGCGACGGCGCTATCATCGCGGCGGGCAGCTTCCCCGAGTACGATCTAAACACCTTCGTGGGCGGAATTTCACAGGCGCAGTGGGACGAGCTGATAAAAGATCCGCGCCATCCGTTTACGAATAAGCTCGTAAACGGTCTCTATCCGCCGGGCTCCGTAATTAAAATGGCAGTGGGAATGAGCTTTTTAAACAGCGGCAAGATCAACGAGAACTGGAGCGTGTTTTGCAGCGGTGCGATAGAGCTTGGAGGGCGTAAATTTCGCTGCTGGAAGAGCTGGGGTCACGGCCGCGTGAGCCTAGTAGAGGCGATTAAAGGCAGCTGCGATGTGTATTTTTACGAAGGCTCGCTGCTGGTGGGGATCGACTATATGTCCGCGTATCTGCAGCGTCTGGGTTTCGGTAGTAAAACAGGCGTCGATCTGCCCAATGAGTTTGTAGGCACGATGCCTAATAAGGCCTGGAAAATGCAGAAATTTAAGCGCGCGTGGTATCAGGGCGAGACGGTCAATGCTTCGATCGGTCAAGGCGATGTGCTCGTCACCCCTATGCAGGTGGCTAAAAACACCGCGCAGATCGCCTCGGGCAAGGCTATCACGCCGCATTTTTTAAAAAGCATCGACGGCAAGCCGGTGGAATTTGCCCCTACGGAGCTTTTCACGCCGAAAGAAAAGGCGCAGCTGCCCCTCGTGCGACGCGGGATGTATGAGGTCGGCAATAACCCCGACGGAGGCACCGCCTACAAGCTCATCCATACCGCAGTAGTGCCTCTAGCGGTCAAGACGGGAACCGCGCAGGTCGTAGGCATCTCGCAGACCACCAAAAAGCGAATGAAAGAGGCCGATATGGACTACTTCCACCGCTCGCACGCCTGGATGACGAGCTTCGGGCCGTACGATAAGCCGCAATACGCCGTAACCGTGCTCGTAGAACACGGCGGCGGAGGCGGAAGCGCGGCAGGACCAGTGATAATGCAAATCTACGAAAAACTCGCTCAGATGGGCTACATCGACGCCAACGCAACGGCCAGTAAAGACAGCGCAAAGAAGACGAAGTAGAGCGGAATTTTAAAATTATAAAATTTTAGAATTCCGCCTTTCCTTCGCGGGCTTGGAATTTTAAAATTTAGCTTGGAGCATCGATACGGAATTTTAAAATTTTATGAAACTTGGAGGAGATAGAATTCTATCTCGCCTTTGTCTGCTTAAAATTTTAAAATTTAGCGCAGCGCGGAGACTTTGAAATTTAGAATTTTACCCGTCCTTTGCAGACTTGAAATTTTAAAATTTAGAGCGGCAAAAGACCTTAAAATTGAGTAGATCAAAGCAGTTTTAAATTTTAAATACATTATATATTAGCGCATAGGCGGATATAAATATATCGTAGTATAATCCGAGAATTAAATTTTAAGGAGTGGAGAATGGCGTTTATTGCGGAATATATTTCTAAAGAGGATATTAAGAAATATGATATTAT
>NZ_CALKTT010000096.1 GCF_937997535.1 uncultured Campylobacter sp. | reverse complement strand
GCGTGGGAGCGCGCAGTGCCGTTTTTGGCGTGGAGCATCGTGCCGTACTGGTCGCTAAATTTGCTCTATGCGCTTGGATTTTTCCTCTGCCGTGACGCCGGGGAGCTCGCGCGCTACGTCACGCAGCTACTCGCCGCGCAGGTGATTGCGACGCTGTTTTTTATCGCTTTTCCTCTGCAAATGTCGTGGGAGAAGCCCGCAGTTTCGGGCATTAGCGGCTTTTTGTTCTCGAGCCTCGCCGCCTTTGACCTTCCGTTTAATCAAGCCCCGTCGCTGCATATAATACTTTGCGTCGTGGTGGGCGCATTTTACCTTCGCAAGGCGCGCGCAGTTTGGCTTAAAGCGGCGCTTACGGCGTGGTTTGCGCTCATCGGCCTTAGCGTGCTGACCACGTATCAGCACCATTTTATCGACATTCCGACGGGGCTGGCTGCGGGCTGCCTCGTCCTACTTGTTCGTCCGATAGACGGCGCGCCGCTTAGTTTTGCCATAGCTAGGGAGGCCGCGCGCTACAAATGGGCGGCGCTATATCTGGGGCTTGCGTTTTTGACGCTTTTTGCGGCGATTTTGGGGGCTAAAATTTGGGGCGCGTGGATGCTGTGGCTATCTTGGGCGAGCCTTAGTTTCGCGCTGGTTGCTTGCGGTTACGCGTTTTTGGGCGCGGGAGTTTTTGCTAAAAACGAGCAAGGCCGTCACGCTTTCGCGGCCAAAGCTTTACTTTTTCCCTATCTTTGTGTCGCGCGGTTAAATGCTCTTTTTTGGCTGCGCGGACGCCGGCTTTCAGACGAGATTTTGCCGGGGCTCTATCTGGGCTCAGTTAAGGAGGCGGGCAAATTTGACGCTGTGCTAGATCTCGCGGCCGAGTTTGAGCGGCCTGGCGGTGCGCAAATTTACGCGAGCATACCTATGCTAGATATGATAATGCCCGGCGCGGACGAGCTGAGGCGCGGCGCGGACGAGCTAGAGCGACTTGTAAAAACGACTTTTGGCGGCGGTGAAAATTTGTCGCAAATGGGGGCGAAACTAGGATCAAATTTTAGCGCCAAGGCGGGCTACGCGAACGAGCGAAATTTGAAATTTGACGAGCAAGCGGACGCGCGGGCAAATTTGCAAACGCGCGGCGTGGCAAACGAAAGTAAGATCGCCGAGGCGGGACAAATTTTTGCTAACTCAAACGAACGAGTCGCCGAGAACGGCAAAAAGGTGCTGGTCTGCTGCGCGCTGGGCTACGGCAGGAGTGCGTCGGTGCTGCTTGCTTGGATGGTGATTTATAGGGGCTTTGGCTTTTATGACGCGCTAAATTTGCTAAAATCGCGCCGCGAAAAGATCGCCGTCTCTAGCTCGCTACGCGATCGGATAGAGCAGATAGCCGTCCGCACCAGCGAAATTTGAAAGCGAAGTAAAGAAGCGGCAAATTTACGCGCGAAATAGGCGCAGGCTAAATTTGATCAAGTCCGGTTTAAGGGATCAAATTTAAAAAATCTGCAGGCTAGAAACAAGCGGCATTGCAAAATTCTCGGCGAAAACAAACGGGAAATTTAACCAAAGGCGAACGCCCAAAATGAGGAGGGAAAATGACGAATGCGGAGCAAAACGAAAAAACGGCGCAAGGCGGGGAGCGGGAGTGCCGTCAAAGGACGGACGATAGGGCCTTGGCGCTGGTTACGGCTAGATTTTTAGCGACGCATAGGCTGTTTTTCTTGTTAAATTTACTTCAGCTTGCCGTCTGCCTTACGATTTTTACGCGTTTTGCCGTGATTGCGGGCTTTTTTGCGGCTTTTGCGGCTCTATTTTATCTGCACGTTAGGCTGCATTTTGATACGTTGATTTTTAGAGATTTTGCGGAAAGGAGGCTTGATTGCGGCAAATTTGACGCGGCGCTTGCGGAGCTAAATTTAGCTAGCAAGCCGCCCAAAATCCGCGATATGAAAAGTCGCTGCGCGGGAGCTTTGCAGCTATATAAATTAACGGCCGCGCTTACTTTTATCGTCGCCGTTGTGGCTTTTGCGTGTTACTATCTGAGCTAAATTTGCTTGCCCGCTTAGACGGTTACGGAACGCCGATTTAGACGATCGCGTCGGTTTGGCGCGCAAAATTCAACAACTGTTTTTCATGGCGAGATAAACGGGATAAAATTGATTGCTTTTGCGGGCCATTTTTGTAGCGACTATTTTAAGCGATGAAACAGCGGCTAGTATCGCCGGCGCACTGCATTTGAGCGCTTTTAAATTTGACGATTTCGTCGGTATTTTAAAATTTCAAAGCATAAAAAAATCCAGTGCAAAAAAGACGGAATGGACGACCGAGCAAGTTTAGTCGGGGCAAAATATACGAATTTCTTTTTATAGCACCACGACTTCGGTTTCCAGTTCGATACCGAATTCCTCAAAAACGCGGCTTTGCGCTAAATTTATGAGCGCAATCACATCCTCAAAGCTCGCGCCGCCGAAATTTATGATGAAATTGGCGTGCTGCTCGCTAAATTTCGCTCCGCCGATCGCGTGGCCCTTAAGCCCCGCCGCTTCGATCAGCCTGCCCGCGGCGTCATTCGGCGGATTTTTAAAACAGCTTCCAAAGCTCGCTCCCTTTGGCTGGTTGGCGCGTTTGGCGGAGAAATCCGCGGCGAGTTCGGCATCAAAGCCGCGTGAAATTTTAAACTCGGCGCCCAAAATCGGCTCCTCGATCCCGCTTCTTCGGTAGCCGAAGCTTATTCGCTCGCGCTCTACCCAGCAGCGAGTCAGGCGCACGGCAAGCAGGCTATCGCTAATGCTCGCGCCGGCGAGCCCCGCGTTCATTTTGATTAGCCCGCCGAGCGTGCCCGGGATGTTGCGCAAAAACTCAAAGCCGCCGAGACCCTGCTTTTTGGCGAAGTTATAAATTTTGCCCGACTTCGTCGCAGCCCCGATGCTAAGGACATCGCCGCTTAAGCTTATGCGGTCGAACTCCTCGCTTAGCATCGCAAGGTGCGGCGGCGCGGGCGAGATGAGCAGATTATTGCCGTCACCGATGATCGCGCCCCCCGATATGCTCTCAAACTCCGCAAAATCGGCCTCGTCCTTTAAAATTTGCACCGCAAAGCTCCCGCCGATGCGCACAGAGGTATATTTGCTAAAATCTATCCGCTTTATTTTCAAAATTTTGCCTTTTAAATTTCATTTTTTGGTTTCGTCAATTTAAAATTTCATGCTCGCCGCGCATCGTTTTAAAATTTAGCGATACCGCCGCGAGGTGCGGTGCGAGATGCAAACGCTATTTCAAAATTTAGCGCTGCCAGCGCGATTGAATTTATCTCGCTTTCGATACGTTTTCAGTGGCGCGCTACGTCACACGCGCAGCTCGCACTCTGCGGTACAAAATACAGCCGCGCAATGTACCTCCGCGTGTAAAATTCCATCGCCGCGTAGCCTTAAATTTGAAAGCGTAGTGGCTATCGTACTGCGACAGATCGCGCTATGGCGTACGGTCGAGACGAGCTTGGCGGCAAAATCCGCGGCAAGCTCGGCGCTAAATTTTACGCGCAAATTTAAATTCACGTCGCACTCCGCAGCTAAACCCAAAAGCGGCGAAGGGGCTGCACCGCCACGGCAAGAACGCGGGGTAAAATTCTACCTCGCGTCTACCCTTACGCCAAAGTAAAATTTTCGCCGAGGCACAAACCCCTTAACGCCTAGAAATTTAGCCGAAACGAAGGGGCGTGTTCCGAGCAAAATCAGCCGAAGCAAGGCTCAAATTTCAACTAAATTTTAACCTCGCTCGCTTTACATGGGGTTTTGCCCGCCGCAGTCCGCAAAACGGATCTCGTTATATTCGCGCGGGATAAAATTCTCCTGCGCGCTAAGCGGCGCAGGGTAAAATCCGCGCTCGTAACCAAGCTCAAATAGCCTATCCACCGCGCGGATCTGCGCCTGCGAAAGCTCGATCGAGGCTTCGTTAGCATAAAGGCTCAGATATTTTTCTAGCTTTGCGTCGTTCACGCGGATGAGATTGCGCTCGAGAAGCATGCGCGATAAAAGCGGCTTATGCGCGGTGGCGATACGCACGCCCCCCATTAGCACGCGCTCGCACTCTATGGCGTCCGTTATCGGCAGGCTGCGGCGAACCGCCATGCCTCCTAGTGGCAGAGGCAGATTTTCGCCCGCTAGCTCGCTCCAGATGTCCCAGATCTCGCGCTCCACGC
>NZ_CALKTT010000095.1 GCF_937997535.1 uncultured Campylobacter sp. | reverse complement strand
AAATTTTGGGCTTTTTGGTGCAAAATTTCGGCCTTCGCCTAATCAGCGGCGACGCACAGGCGGATCTGAAATACTTCCTGGGCGAATAAATTTTATAGCGAGGCAAATCGGGTAAATTTTGAATTCGGCAAAACTTCGATTTTAAATTTACCCTTTATACGCCGCTTTTAGCGAAACTAGCTGATTCACGGCTATTTTGCGCCGACGTTCATATTTAAATTTCACGACTATACCGTCCGTCTTAATTTAAATTTTAAAATTCCATAATCTCGCCAAATGCTTCTAAAAATTTAATTAAGTGCTTTTTTACACATTCAAATTCCAATCGTCTTTGCTATTACAATCCTTCTTTTTCTGTGTAAGTATTTATCTTATCCGTATCGCTGCCGCTCATAGTAACCGCTATAGTGTAGCCGTCTTGATGCTTGGTACCTCATAAAATTTTCCGTATCGTCTCATTTTTAGTTATCAGATATTATAATTTAGTGCCATTAAAATTTTAAATAAATATAGTATTTTCATAGGATTTTTAATCGGAATTTAAATACGGATTTTAATCTAAATTTTGAGAATACTTTATGAATGCACAGCTTGTGGGAATAAAATTTTAAGCAGATTTCGTGCAAAATTTCAAAATGCAGCTCAAGCTCACAAGCGGATAAATTCGCTGTAGCCTTGCGTTTATAATTCCGTGCTAGTGATAAATTTCGCATCTTTACTTCGGTGCAAATTTTAAAATTCTATGCAGGAGATAAAATTATAAGTCCGTGCAATGTATGAATTCTAAAATTTCACATCGCCTATAAAATTCCATCCCCCCACACGACACATAAATTTTGAAAATTTTAAAATTCCACGCCGCAGATGAAATTTAGGAATTTCCTTTTGCGGTAAAATTTTAAAGCTCTACCATAAACCCGCTGTCCGCGCGGCGAGTTCCAAATCCGTCTAGAACTTAGATTTTCCTCACCAGCTCGGGAATTATTGCCTCAAAATCCACTCCCTCGTAGTCCTTACGCTCCTCGTCGCTCATCGTCTCTTTGATCGTGCTGACGACGAAGTCCGCAGCGATGCGAACCGCCGTTTCCAGCGACTTGCCGCGCATTATCGCGCCGAAAGCTACGGCTGCGAAAATATCGCCGGTGCCGTTAAATTTAACCGGCAGTAGCTCGTGAAAATACTCGTTCGTTCTGCCCGTGCGCGCATCGTAGCTGAAAACCCCGCACTGATCGGCGATGTAGCCGATGCCCTTTAAAATAACCTGTCTAGCGCCCAGCTCTCTAAGGCGCGCAAGCAGATCCATGATAAAATCCCTATCTGCATCCTCTCGGTACGGCACCCCGGTGATCGCGCAGGCCTCGGTGATATTTGGCGTGATGATGTCGGCCTGGGCGCACAGAAGCGCCATCATGCGGGCAAAGTCCCCGTTAAAGCCCGGATAAAACACGCCGTTATCGCCCATACATGGATCGACCAAAATGGTCTTGTCTGCGCCGCCGAAGCTCGCAAATAGCTCGCTCATAATCTCGATCTGTGCCGCCGAGCCCAAAAAGCCCGTATAGATGCCGTCAAACACCACTCCGCGGTCTTTCCAATGCGCCATGATCGCGCGTATTTGAGAGCTTAGATCGCAAAAGGTGTAGCCCGCAAAGCCCGTATGCATCGATAAAACCGCCGTAGGGATCACGCTCGTGCTCATCCCCATCGCGCTAAGTATCGGCAATGCGACGGTCAGCGAAACCTTACCCACGCAGGATATATCTTGAACGGTAAGAACTTTTTTCATCACAATTCCTAAAATTTTTGACTCTATTTTACCGCTATTTATATTAAAAAGGCGAATTTAAATAAAATTTACTCTACGAATAGCCTAAATTTATAATATTTTTGGCGTTTTTCCGCTAAATTTTAAGCTGGGTTTGCCGAAAATTCGGCTTATAAATTTAAAAAGGCAAAAAATGATAACCGCAAAAGCTCTTTACGCATCCGCTCGCCTTAGATCGCTACCTCTTAGCGTCTCGGGCGTGTTGCTCGGCAGCGGCGCGGCATACGGCGCAGGCGTATTTAGAGCCGATATTTTCGCGCTGGCGCTGCTTACGACGCTGCTATTTCAGGTGCTAAGCGACTACGCCAACGACTACGGCGACGCGGTAAAGGGCACCGATGACGATGGCAGGCTGGGGCCGCGCCGCGCGATCCAAACGGGACAGATGAGCGCGGAGCAGATGAAGCGCGTCATCGTCGCTACGGCGCTACTTTCAGCGCTTTGCAGCCTCGCGCTGAGCGTTTTGGCATTTGGCGAGCGGTTTTATCTCGTGCTACTGTTTTTGGCGCTGGGCGGCGCATCGATATATGCCGCGATCCGCTACACCGTGGGCGCCGGAGCATACGGATACCTGGGGCTTGGCGACGTTTTCGTGTTTTTGTTTTTTGGGCTTTTGAGCGTGCTGGGCTCGTATTTTTTATACGCGCGATCGCTTGATACGGCGCTGCTGCTGCCTGCGTGCGCGTGCGGTATGCTAAGCACGGCCGTGCTAAATCTAAACAATATGCGCGACATCCAAAACGACGCGCTCAAAGGCAAGCGCACGATCCCCGTTCGTATCGGGCTGCGTGCGGCTAAGCGCTACCACTACGCGCTGATCGCGGGCGGAGCAGGGCTAATGCTCTGTTACTCGCTTTTACGCGGCGAGCCGGGCGTAAAACTACTCTACGTAATTAGCTTTGTGCCGCTTATTAGGCACCTATTTTTTGTCTTAAAAGTGCGGGAGTGTCGCGACTTCGACGGGCAACTGAAGGTTGTCGCGCTATGCACGTTTGCGATGTCGGCGCTGTTTTTTATCGGAGAAATTTTGAGCTAAATTAGGCGCGCCGATGAAATTATACGGCGGCATCGCGGCAAAATTCTCTCGCGCGCAGGAAACACTCCACGCGAGAGCCCTCCCAATCTGAGATAAATCCATTTGCGCGCGGCAAGGCACTCTGCGACAAGCTAGCTCAATAAGAACGTTCGCAGCACCCGTCCGTCCGCCTAATGCGCAACGCGATAAAGCTCAAAAAAAACTACAAAACCGCCGCGAAATCTCCGCACAAATCGCGCTGTTTCGTACCATAAAACCTATCGGGAGCTATTTTAGATCTATGCAAGCTGCCGCGTCATTGCTTTAATTACTTGTCATTGACGGCATACTGCCCGCTTTTGCGTCAAATTTTAAAAACAAGCGTCACTTTTGCAAAAGTCCCGCGTTTTCGACGTGGGCGGTTTTACGCTTATTGCGCGGCGGTAGAATTTGGCCCATTAGAGCAAAATCTATACTTGCGGCTGCGTTGTATGAGCGTATACATGACACTTTTAGCGCGCCAGACCTCGCATCCGCCGCGTCAAACTTCATCTTTACGGCGCAAATCACGTCACGCGGCGGTAGTTTGACTGCAAATGCTGCTCGAGCGCTCCCCTTGCGCCATAACGGCGCTAAAATTTACTAAATTTCACGCACTGCCCTGCCACCTAATGCCAAACCTACGCAAGCGGCTCAGCTTTAATTTACTCGCTTTGGATGCGCGCCGTCTTGCGCCAAAATTGGTGCTGCAAACCTTGAATTTTATTAATTATATGAAACTGCCCAGTGGGTGTGTAGAATTTGGCCGTAGATTAAAATAAAGCGACCCCGGGACGCGTTGCCGAGGCCGCTAAATTTTAAAATTTTACTTCTCAAACGCCTTTTCTAGGCTAAACGGAAACGCCTGATAGCCCATCGCGTTGGTCATTTTGATTTCGATTGACGGCTCTTTTGCGCCCCATTCAAACTCGTTGATGTGAGGGCTAGGTACGCCGACCGGGCGACCCTTGGCGATGTCAAACTGCATGCCCGCAACCGCTGAGTAAACCATCACGCTATCAAGGTCGTCTTGATACTGCGCTAGCGAAGTAACCGAGCTGTACCACTCGCTGCCGCGCTGTTTGCCGTACTCCCAAACTTGCTCGACGGTTTTAGCTTTTTCGTCGATTTTATAGACGACTGCGCGGGAGTATTTCATACCCGCCATCGCAGGCTGCTCCATGCCGCGAGTGTCGCCGTTGTCAAAAACGGTTAGATATACGACGCCCTTTTTGGACTTGCTATCGATGCGAAATGCCGTGTGTTGCGTCCACTGCCAGTCAAATCCACCCTTCTCGCTCTCATATCCCGGGCATTTTGAGTATTCGTCCTCGCAGACGATCTTTTTGCCGTCTTTATCTACGGGCTGAAGCAAATAGCCCTTAAACTGATCCTTCCAGCCTTTGTGCGCGCCCATTATCCATTTCACTTTTTTGTCGCGACCGATCTTTATGACGGCGTCTTGGTGGCGGCTGGAGATGATGATGCTATCGTCGCTTGGATCATAATCCACGCTATTTACGTGCGCCCAGTTGCGTCCAGGGCCCGAACCCACGATGTCGCCCCATTTTTCGTTCGTATCCATCGCGGCTAGCTCGTCCGTGCTCGCGGTGTGGCCCGCCTTGCTAGCGTCGATATTTAGGCACACCGCGCCTTGATCGAGCGTTTTTAACACGATGTCGCGATACGGATCTAAAATTTCATACAGCCTAAAATCATCCACGACGTTGCCGTCTCTATCGACCTCGACGATGACGTCTCGGACCGTGCGGACGTTTTTACCGTCGGCTCGTTTATAGTTGGCGTTTGCCGCGCGGAGGAAATAATGCCCGTTTTGCGCCACGTCCATAGAGTGCGAGAAGTCATTGTAGCTCGCAGGTAGCTCGCGGTTAAAAATTTCGCGACCCATTATGTCGTATTTGGCGTATCTTTGGCCGTATCCCCACGTCATCGCGCCGTCGTCGTTTTGCTTAAAGCCCATCATGACGCCCGCGGAAAAAGGCTGCTTGAGGTCGTAAATTTTACTCGGCTCCAGGTACCAGCGCACTTCGCCTTTGGTGTCTAGGATGAAGTTATTGGGGCTGTAGTTCCACTCGATCGCGCCGCCTGCGGGGTTGTTCCACACGACTTTGGTGCCTTTGCCGGTTTTATTTACGAAGTTATTTACATAGTAGAGGCGGTTTGCAAATTTCGCGCTCGGAGCCTTCACGACCTCGATCTTATCAAACAGCGCGCCCTTTTGAGACGGCATGCCCGAGCTCTCCAAGTAGATCGCGGGAGCGTAAATTTTATAGGTTTCTTTTACGTGCTCGGTTTGGCCCTTATAAATTTTATCGTACTCGACCTCCACGGTATTTTGATAGTCGGGATAGAGCCCGAAAACTGGAATTCCGCCGTGCGTGCGAAGGTGCTTGTCGGCGACTTTATAGCTGATAACCTGACCGTCCGGTTTTGGCACGATAGTGACTTTCGCATTTGCTAGCGTGTAGCCGCCGTTTTTGATGACCGCCGTTAGAGGCGCGGTATCGTACGGGTTTACGACCACTTCGCCGATCTTGCCCGGGATGCCGTAGTCGATGTGCGCGCCGCTAGGTCCGCCGATAGCTAGAGCGGCCGTGCTTAGACCGCCTAAAAGCGCCGCAGCCAGTGCAAATGAGGAAAGAATTCGCTTCATCTTATTCTCCTTTGAATTGATTTGATACCGTAATTTTAATCAACCTCGCTAACGTAGAAATCACACGTTTATTAAAACTTGCTTAATTATAAAAAATAATTTCAAATTTTGGCTTTTGTGCCAAAATTTAGTCGAAATTTTATAAATTTAATCTAAAATTTATCTTAGCGTGAGTTTTGCGGCGGCGAGAAGATATAAAATTAACGAAAACAAAATCATTTTAAGGAGCATTCCATGAACCTACTTTCTAAATTTAGCAAAGGCTTTTTAGCCGTAGCGATGTTTGGCGCCCTTAGCGCGTCCGCGTTTACCGAGGGCGAAGACTACGTAAAGCTGCAAAAGCCGCTGCCCGTGGAGCAAAACACGCTAGTTAAGGTCTTTAGCTACGCTTGCCCGTTTTGCTACAAATACGACAAAACTGTCACGCCGAAGGTCGTAGAAAAGGTCGCGGGGCTAAAATACGTGCCGTTTCATCTAAAAACCAAGGGCGAATACGGCGAGGTCGCAAGTAAAATTTTTGCTGTTTTGGCCGTGATGGACGAGGAAAAGGGCGTGAGCTTGTTAGATGAAAACTCGCTGTTTAAAAAGGCGAAATTTGCCTACTACAAGGCCTATCA
>NZ_CALKTT010000094.1 GCF_937997535.1 uncultured Campylobacter sp. | reverse complement strand
GGAGCGAGCGTCATCAGCGTCCAGTAGGTGCTTAGGCTCTTAAAAAAGCTTCGCTCGGGCGAATGCGAAATTCGCGCGATAATCGCTTCAAAGTCTCCGAAAAACAGCACCGACGTAACTAACACTGCGCAAAAGCCCGTTACGCC
Organism: uncultured Campylobacter sp.; assembly: GCF_937997535.1. Taxonomy (GTDB): domain Bacteria; phylum Campylobacterota; class Campylobacteria; order Campylobacterales; family Campylobacteraceae; genus Campylobacter_B. Next base: position 36,221 of record NZ_CALKTT010000094.1, on the reverse strand, counting down.
AAGGCTTAGTCCGTTAGCCATAAATTCCTCGATGTAGTGCGCCATGCTCGCTTGATTTGCGGGCAGGAAGTTTGAAAAAATAAAGCCCATAATCTTATCGTAGTAGCCTTTAAAGCTTGGCAGCTGCATAAAGACGCTAAGCGAAACCATCAGCACCGGCAGTAGCGCCAAAATCGTGTGAAAGCTAAGGCTTGATGCATGGTGCATGAGCTCGGTATCGTAGAGACGGAAGAAATTTTTGAGTCGGTTGTGCGCTTGCTTAAGCGCCGGTATTAGTTTTTTCATACGGGCGATTTTACATTAAAAATTTAGAATTTCATATAAATTTGCACAATTTTTCTTTTGTATCTCAGTATATCGTCTATGAAATTTAAAGCTAAAAAATGCGACTACAAATATATAAATTTATATCTCGAATTTAGTCTAAATTTAGGAAAATTTTTCTAATATGCTAAAAAATAATATTAAATATATCCATAACGAAGGGAAAATAATGGAACGAAGGAAAACGATGAAATTTAAAATTTCATTAGCGGCATGTATGTGTCTGCTATGTGGTAGTTTGGCTGCAGTGCAAAGTGGCGGTAATTCTGCGCCTGAAAAGTCGCAGAATATGGGCGTAATCGAGGTAAATTCCGTCGGCGATAATATCAGCGAGAGCGGCATCGACGAGGGCTTTTTGAGCAAAAACGTGCAGCAAGGCATGCTTGCTGGCAAGCGCGCTTTGGATCTTCCGTATCAGATCAACACGATCAGCAAGGAGATCATGAACCATCAAGGCGTCACCGGCTACGAGGAGGCGGTCAAATACTTCCCGTCCGCACAGATTCAGATGCGCGGCGGCGCTACGGTCGGACGCCCGCAGACGCGCGGCTTTGAGGGCAGCGTCGTAGGCAATAGCTTCTGGGACGGCTTTTATACTATTTCGACGACGGCGATTCCGATGGCGATGTTTGAGAGCTTTCAGGTACAAAACGGCGTCGCGGGCTCGCTCTACGGCGCGCAAAATCCGGTGGGCATTTTCAGTTACACGCGCAAGCGCCCCGTAAAAGATCAATACATAATTTGGAGCGATTATATGTCGCGAAGCAATCTGGGGCTTGGTCTTGATCTATCCGATAAATTTGAAAAATTCGGCTACCGCACGGTATTTTACGGATCAAACGGCGACAGACAGCCTAAAGGCTCCAATCTTCAGCGCCGCTTAGCCAGCGTCACGATGGAATTTTATCCGACGGGCGATCTTACTTTTGAAACCGCGGCGAGCTATTACGAGCACAATACCAAGGGCTTTGCGGGGCAGTTTGCCTTAGGCGTTAAAGACGGCAAGATTACGGACGGAATTACGCTTCCAAGAGCAGTAGATTCCTCAGAGCGCGGTCTTGGGCAGAGCTTTGGAGGAATGCATCTAAAAACCACTACCGCAAGCGCGAAATTTAAATTTACGCCTACCGATAAATGGTATTTCGAGGGCGGCTTTCAGTTTCAGCGCACCGATCGCGACATTCACAGCGTCGTAAACTATTTGCTTCCCGAAGGATTTGATTGCGCGAATTATGCTGCTTTACCGAATAATAAAAAGCCTCCTATATGTGTAGCTAATCCAAACGCGAAATGGACGCAGCCGGGTGATTATTATACTCAACATAGCGGCGGTGCTACGGCGGCATATAGATTCGACCTGCCAAGCGGCTATCTTAAGGCAAACACGCAGTTTAATACGGGCGATATCGAGCATGATTTTAGCGTGCAGACCAATGGCTATCACTGGACGCAGGATAGATATAAAAATACGAGCACAAACTATGTCTCGCCTACTATCGGCAATATAAACGATCCTAAAATTTTAGATTACACTAACGCTAGGCGCGGAAGCGGGCTATATCACTACGCGATCTTGGATATGTATAATGTCTCGGTGCTAGACGACATCACGATAAACGATAAATTTGACGTGATGTTAAGCGCATCTAAGGCGTGGATGAGACAGGAATCCTACAATGCTGCCCAGCAAAGACTTGTCAAAGCCTATAGCGATTCGGGCTATAGCTGGGCGGGCAGTTTGATCTTCCATCCGATAGAGGATGCCAGCATCTATTACACCTATGCAGATAGCTTACAGCAGGGCTCTACCTATGTTTATCCCGCGAGCAGCCCATATGCGGGCGAGGTTGCCTCCACGTCGCCGTATCGCTCCAAGCAGCATGAGATTGGCGCTAAGATCCGTGTAGCCGATATGATTGATTTTAGCGTGGCGTATTTTGATATACGTCGTCCGATTGCTTACTTGAATAGTTCTACGGGGATCTACGGCATAAATGGCGAGCAGCGCAACCGCGGATTTGAGTTTATGAGCGGCGGGCGAATAACTGAAAATTTAAGCGTGCTGGGAGGCTTTACCTACATCAATCCTAAGATGCACAACGTAAGCATCGAGGGCGCTAATCGCAAGGTCGCAAACGGCATCCCTAAAATCAATGCAAATTTGATGCTTGATTACGTAATCCCGGGCACAAACAAGCTTGCGATCAGCACAAATTTCCACTACACCGGCAAGATGTATCTGGACGATCTAAACACTCAGCACACGCCTAGCTTTTTCGTTACCGATCTTGGTATTAGATACACGAGCGAGCACCTTCTGGGCGATAAGACCACGCTGCGCTTCAACGTAAATAACGTATTTAACAAAAAATACTGGGCGGGAATGTATCCTGCGAGCGCCGACGGCGCGGGCGGACTTAACGTAACTAGCGTGCTAGGCTCGGCAAACGGCGTGACGCTCGGTGAGAGTAGAAGCTTCATGCTCTCTGCGGAGGTAAAATTTTAAAATCTAGCGGGTTTAAAATTTCTGCTTAAGCGGCGCGAATGATTATGGTGCCGCTTTTAAATTTATGAAATTTTATAGCTCTAAGCGGCGAGACTAAATTTAACGAGGCTTGGTTTTAATTCATTTTAAAAGTTAAGCCTCGGATTTGGAATTTTAAACCTTGATTTTAAAATTTCGATCTTTAAATTTTTAGGTCGCCGTGCCTCGGTTTGCCTGCAAAATTTATCCGCGCGCGGTTTAAAATTTAGCCGTTTTTGGTTATAATCTTTGCAAAACCACGAAACGGAGAGCAATGAAACAGATCCTTATCATCGCAAGCGGAAAGTTTGCGCGCCATTTTTTATCCCAGGTTTATAAGATCAAAGACGTCGTACATAATTACCGCGTCGTCGCAAAAAATGCGCTCAGCGTCCCGGAGGCGCTGCAAAAAGAGCAAAATTTCAGCATCGAAATTTTCGATCCCACGAGCATTGAGCGGCTGCGCGTCGTGCTGAGCCTAGCGGAATTCGATCGCTGCATAATGATAATGGATGATGAGTTTGACGCCAAGGTGACGCTAGAAAATTTAAAGACGCTTGCTCCCGATCTGGAGCTTTACGCAGCCGATTTTTGGGGGCTTTTGCGCGATAATAAAAACGAAGCTCACGTAAAAATCGTAAATACCCTCGCGCTAAATTCCTCGCGCTTCATCGGCTTTTTGCCGGACAGTCCCATTTTTGCTGATAACATCGGGCTTGGACGCGGAGAGATAATGGAGGTAAAAGTGCCCGTAGGAAGCTCGTTCGCGTATAAAAAAATCAGTACGCTTTCTAATACCAAATATCAAATTCCGATGATCTACCGCCACAATAATTACATCGTAACGACGCCCGGCTCGCGAATATATCCGAATGATACGATCTTAGTCGTTGGTGAGCCTAGCGCGCTGCGAGCGGTATTTGCTGAAGTAAAAAAGCAAAGCGGGCAATTTCCATCGCCGTTTGGGCTAAATATTTTCGCGCTAATCGATATGAAAAAAATGAGCGGCGACGAGATAGCTAGGACGGTTAGGGCGCTTGAGTTTTTGGATTTGCATATTAGAAATCATAAAATTTATCTGCGAATTTTAAATCCTTTGCTAAACGACACTTTTAGCGAGCTTAAAGCGCTGTGTGAGCGGGATAAATTTGAAATTCTCATCGATTACTCGGGCGAATTAAATTTAAAGCGCGACGTGAGCGAAAATAAAGCAGGCTTGGTAGTTTGCTCAAGCGGAGTTTTCGAAGCGAAAAAAGCAGCACTTAAAGCGCTTGAAATTCCGGTGTTAAGCCTTGGAGAGGGCGAGCTAAAAGATGTGCGTAAAAGTGTCGTGCTAAGTGCCGGCGAGCGGCTTCGCGAGGAATCAAGCATCGTCTTTGACATTAGCTCGCAGCTAGGGCTAGACGTGTATTTGTATCTTTTCGGCGAGAGCGAAAGGGGCGAGTTTGCGCAAAGCTACGTGAGCTTGTCGAAGCTTTTTAAGCAGAGTTTATTCGTGATTCCTTGCGAGCGACAAAATCCGATTTTAGCGCTAGGTAGCGAGCGAGATCTGCTGCAATTCGTGCCATTTAATGATAGAATTTTGGCGCGCAAGCTCACATCTATTTTCAATCAGGATTTGGATCAGATGTATTTTAAACTCGGTAAAAATCATCAAATTTTTATCCCGAGCGATTACGGGTATGAAAAGTAATCGAAATTTATGTTACAATTACCCAAAAATCAAAGGCTAGCGTATGAAAATCGATCTTAATTTAGGTAAAAAATACAGCGTGTTTATCGACGAATTGCAAGAGATCAAGCTCAAAGGCAAAGTAGCGATCATTACAAACCCCAAAGTAGCGGGGCTGTGGCTTGATTTCTTACTGCAGCGGCTAGATTGCGAGCAAAAATTTATCATCACGATCCCAGACGGCGAGGAGTATAAAAATACCGCAAGCGTAGAGCAAATCTTAGAGCAGCTTTTTGGCTCCAAGCTTGATCGCAAAAGCACGCTCATCGCTCTTGGCGGCGGCGTCATCAGCGATATAACGGGCTTTTGTGCGAGCATTTATGAACGCGGCATTGATTTTATCAATATACCTACGACCTTGCTAGCGCAAGTAGATGCAAGCGTCGGCGGCAAGACGGGCGTGAATAATCGCTTCGGTAAAAATTTAATCGGCTCCTTTTATCAGCCGCGTACGGTTTATTGCGAGAGTAAATTTTTATCGACGCTTCCTGCGCGAGAGTTTGCCGCAGGCGTTGCGGAGGCGGTAAAGATGGCTGTATGCTTTGATGTCGAACTATTTAAATTTTTCGAGACGCATGATCTAAAAAGCGCCGATGAAATTTCACACGTAATTGCTCGTTGCGTGGAGATTAAAGCAAACGTTGTAGAGCGTGATGAGCGCGAAAGCGGCGTGCGTGCAGTGTTAAACTACGGACACACCTTTGCTCACGCTATCGAAAAAATTACTAATTATAAAAAATTTTTGCACGGCGAGGCTGTGGCGATCGGAATGTCGATGGCAAACGCTTTGGCGCGACGCCTCGGTAAGCTAAGCGGCGAGCAGGAGGAGAAGATCCGTGAAGTGCTTCAAAAATTCGCGCTTCCGATAAAATTCCACGTAGAGGATGCGGCGGAATTTTACGAGCTGTTTTTTCTCGATAAAAAGAGCGAAAACGGCAAGATAAAATTTATCCTGCCAGATGGCATCGGTAAATTTCGTATTGCCGATGATATAGACAAAGCCGCGGTAATAGCCACGTTAAGAGAGTTTGCATGAAAATAATCCTAGCCGTTTTTTTGATTTTTAGCCTTGGTTTTTGCGAGGGAAATTTCACACCTGCAAATCCGAGTGCACAGATCGGCTCCGGCGTGCCTCAAAACGACAAAAATCAGACGCAAAGCGCGGAGCTCGCTTCATCGCTAAAAGCTCAAATAAAAGCGATAGACGATGAGATCAAAAATAATATCTGGGTCTCTCGCTTTTCAAATTTCATCGGCTATCAAAATTTACAAAAGCAATCCAGCCAGCTCGAAGCGGAGCTAAAAAAAAGCGCCGGCACCGATAAGATCGCAGAGATTCAGAAAAGACTCCGCGCCGTAAAAGAGCAGCTCATGCTGCTAAAAGAGTATGAAAAATCCCCGTTTTTAGATATCATCGCGATGCCCGAAACTCCCGAGCCCGCGCGCATTACAAATCCTTTTTCGATAATTTCGGGTTTTTCTACGATTAGAAATTTACAAGCTCAAAAGATGGAGCAGAAAAACGCCATCGAAAATATCAAAATTTTAATCAATAAACTTGAAGCAAAAAGGGCGCTATATGAGCGTTTGATGCAGATTGATACGGACGCAAGCGCTGCGGCGGAGCTTAAAAGCTTAGATTACGAGCTCGGAGAGTTCAGCTCCGCATACGAGATCGCGCAGACCACGTACGACGTTTACGAAAAAAAGATCAACTCCCAAATCGCCGTGCAGACCGCCGATATAAAAGCGCAGATCAAGCGTGCGGGAAACATCGCCGTATGGATACTCGTAGTCATCGCGCTGTCGTTTTTCTGCAAGGTAGTGGCGAAAAAATATATCAAAAACGACGAGAATTTTTATATCGTAAATAAAGCTATCAATGTTTTAAATTTCACGCTGATTGCGCTGATACTGCTCTTTTCTTACATCGAGAATATGACGCACTTCGTGACGGTTCTTGGCTTTGCCTCGGCAGGTCTTGCGATTGCGATGAAAGATATGTTTATGAGCTCCTTAGGCTGGCTTACGATCGTGCTTGGCGGCAGCTTTCGCGTGGGCGATCGTATCCGGGTGCATAAAAACGGCGAGACCTACGTAGGCGATATCATCGATATTTCGGTGCTTAGGATGACGATTTTCGAGGACGTTACTATGACTACGTGGAGAGAAAATAAACGCGCAGGCAGGGTAATTTTCATACCGAACAATTATATTTTTACCGATCTTATCTCAAACTACACCCACAGCGGGCTTAAGACCGTCTGGGACGGCATCAGCATACTTTTAACTTTTGATAGCAACCATAAAAAGGCGATGTATCTTATAAAAAACATAGTGCGGAAGTATTCCAAGGGCTACACCGACATCGCCAAAAAGCAGATGGGCAAGCTTCGTTCGCAATATAGCATCAAAAATCCAAACGTCGAGCCTAGAATTTTCAGCTTTTTCGAGCCATACGGCATTGAAATTTCGGTTTGGTATATGACGAACTCTTACGCGACGCTCGGGCTTCGCAGCAATATCTCGGCTGAAATTTTAGACGCCCTAAGAAGCGAGCCCGACATCAAGATCGCCTATCCTGCATACACGCTTTTTAACGGCAAAAACTACATGGCGGCGGCAGGCGGAAATTTCACGGCGCAAGATATCGGCTTCGAGCAGCAAGGCTCACAAAATTTAAACGCAGCGGCGCAGGGCGCGGGCTTTTCCACAGGAAGCGGATCTGGGAGCGAAATTTGAAAATTTATTTTAAAACGTTTGGGTGTCGCACCAATATCTACGACACGCAGCTTATCAAAAGCAACCTCAAATCGGGCGAGATTACGCACGACGAGCAGGGCGCCGATGTCGTCGTGATAAACTCCTGCACCGTTACGAACGGCGCCGACGCAGACGTGCGAAACTACGTAAATAAGATGAACCGCCTCGGTAAAAAGATATTGCTAACCGGCTGCGGCGCGGTTTCGCGCGGCGAGGAGCTGTATAAAAACGGCGCGGTCTTTGGCGTATTCGGGATGTCGCAAAAGGAAAAAATCGACGAGTTTTTGGGCTCAGAGTCGAAATTTTACGATATCGGAGGTCTTGACGGCATCGAAAAAAACCTGGTAAGCGACTACGAGGATCACACCAAGGCCTTTATTAAAATTCAAGAAGGGTGCGATTTTAACTGCAGCTACTGCATAATCCCCTCGGTGCGCGGCCGCTCGCGCAGCAGCTCTGAAGACGCGATCTTAAAAGAGGCGGCGAGCCTTGCCGCAAACGGCTTTAGCGAGATCGTGCTAACGGGCACCAATATCGGAAGCTACGGCAAAGCCTCAGGCACAAGCCTGGGCACGCTGCTTCAAAAACTAGGCGCGATTCGCGGAATTCGCCGCATTCGCCTAGGCAGTATCGAGCCCTCGCAGATAGATGCGAGCTTTTGCGAAATTCTATCCGAGCCGTGGTTGGAGCGGCATCTGCATATCGCGCTTCAGCACACTTCGCAAAAGATGCTTAGCATAATGCGCCGCCGAAATTCCGCGCTAAGGGATTTGGAGCTTTTTTGCGAGCTTGCGGAGCGCGGATTTGCGCTGGGGACGGATTTTATCGTCGCGCATCCGGGCGAGAGCGAAGAAATTTGGCTCGAAGCGGTGGAAAATTTCAAAAAATTCCCGCTCACGCATCTGCACGCCTTTATCTTTTCGCCGCGGCAAGGGACCGCTTCGGCCTCGCTAAAAGGCCGCATAGACGGCAAAACGGCGAAGGCGCGGCTAAAGATGTTGCAGAATATAACGGCGCTGAATAATTATAAATTTCGCCTTTCGCACAAGGTGCCGTTAAATGTGCTGATCGAGCGGAAAAACGGAGAATTTTATGAAGGATATGATCAATTTTATGATAAAATTTGGATCAAAAGCGATGAGGATTTGTCGAAAAAATGGATGGAGATAAGAGATTATGAGGTTAAATTTGATGGAAATTTTGCATAAAATCAAAAAAAGCAAGCTAAATATAATTCTGATTTTTTTAGTGCTACTTATCGTTTTGCTCTCGATCGTTTATTTTAAAGACGATTCGCGATACATCACCGAGCGCGAATTTAGCGAGCTAGTCCGCGCAGATCAGATCAAGCGCGCGCATATCGAGGACGGCACGTTAAGCTTCGTTTACGACGGCAAACGCTATAAAATTTTAACCGATATCGTTAATTTAAAAGAACTTTCTAATCACGCTTTGATTACGAAGGAAGAAGATAGCGGAAGCGGCGGTATCAGCGCGATTTTGGTGATTTTTACGTTCGCATTTTTTCTCTTCGTATATTATTTTGAAACCGTTTTGGCTAGACGCCGTAGGCTAGACGGCGTAGGCGTCGCGCGTCAGAGCGCTAGCTCGGGCGGCGATCTCGGCGATCTTTCGCCAAGCGTTAGCGACGTGAGATTTAGCGACGTCGCGGGCATCAGCGAGGTTAAGGACGAGCTAATCGAGATTGTGGATTTTTTAAAAAATCCCGCAAAATACCGAAATTTCGGCATCAAGCTGCCGAAAGGAATTTTAATGATCGGCGAGCCCGGCGTCGGTAAAACGCTTATCGCAAAAGCGGTAGCCGGCGAGGCGGACGTGCCGTTTTTTTACCAAAGCGGCGCAAGCTTCGCCGAGGTCTTTGTGGGCGTCGGCGCTAGGCGGGTTCGCGAGCTGTTTGCGAAGGCCAAATCCTGCGCGCCTGCGATTATTTTTATCGACGAGATTGACGCGGTCGGCGGCAAGCGCGGTATCGGGCGCAACGATGAGCGGGAAGCGACGCTAAATCAGCTGCTGACCGAGATGGATGGATTTGAGGAAAATAGCGGCGTGATGGTAATCGGCGCGACCAATAAAATAAATTTGATCGACGATGCGTTATTGCGCTCGGGGCGCTTTGATAGGCGCGTTTTCATCGGGCTTCCGAACTACAAAGACCGCATTGAAATTTTAAAAATTTATCTCGAGGGTAAAAGATGCAGCGCGAATATCAACAAAGTAAGCCGCCTCTGCGTGGGCTTTAGCGGCGCCGGAGTAGCGACGCTGGTAAATGAAGCCGCGATCAACGCTCTTAAGCGCGGCAGCGATACGATCGAGCTTAGCGATTTTGAAAACGTGCGAATGAGGGTCTTTTACGGCGTGCAAAAAAGTAGAATTCTAACCGAATACGAAAAGGAGATCCAGGCGTTCTATCAGGGCGCAAAGGCGCTTAGCGCGTATTGGTATTCGTTTGATTTCGAAAAGATCGAGCTTTTAAACGATAAATTTTTAAACGAGGATTTCGAGATCGAATCCAAAACGCAAATTTTAAATCAAATCAAAGTGCTTTTAAGCGGTATGGCGGCGCTACAGATCCATAAAAACGACGCTTTTTCAAATTCCGCTAGCGACGTAAAGCAGGCTATCGCGCTGGCGCAAAAGATGGTTTTCGAGCTCGCGATGGGCGATAGCTTCACCCCTAGCGCGCAGAGCGTGAATAAAATTTTGCAAGATTGCTACGACGAGGTAAGCGAGATAATCCGCACGATGCAGGATAAGCTAAATCAAATTTCAAAGCAAATTTTCGTCTATGAGTTCATAACTTTCGAGGATGTTCAAAAGATTTGCGAATCTGATGGTGTGGAGCAAGAAGGCGTCTCCGCGCAAGAGCAAGATTTGCAAAAGCCGGAAAAAGATAGCGAAAGCTCTGAAGAAAAGCCGCAAGACGGCACGCTAAATTTCGATTAAATTTTAAAATTTAAAATTCTAATAAAGGAGAGGAAAATGGTAAAAATAGGTGTTTTAACGATCAGTGATCGCGCTAGCGGTGGCGTTTACCAGGATTTAGGAGGCAAAGAGATAATTGCCGTGATGGATGATTGGCTAACTTGTGAGAAGCAGTATTTTTATGAAATAGTTCCAGATGAGCTAGAGCTGATCAAAGATAAGCTGATTTATCTTTGCGACGAAGCGGATTGTGATTTAGTGCTAACTACGGGCGGTACGGGTCCTGCTCCACGCGATGTAACGCCTGAAGCGACCGAAGCAGTAAGTGAGAAATTAATGCCAGGCTTTGGCGAACTAATGCGCGCAGAAAGCCAAAAGATCGTGCCTACGGCAATTTTATCTCGCCAGATAGCAGCGATCCGCAAAAAATCTCTGATTATAAACTTACCGGGCAATCCAAAAGCGATTAAAGAGTGCCTTCTACCAGTGTTTCCTGCCGTGCCGTATTGTATTGATTTAATGGGAGGAAATTACATAACAGCGGATGAAAATAAGATAAAAATATTCCGTCCTAAACGCAAATAATTCGCAAAATTTAGCAGGAATTAAATGATTTATGATATTATTTGGGCGCAAATTTAAGGAAAAATATGAAAATAAATCACAACGATATTTTGGAATTTCATAAGTATTTTAGCAAAATCAGCCACAGCAAAGGTCGTATTCGTATCCGCGTAAGTCCCAAAATTAGGGAGTTGCGAGATAGCGTGAGCGAGGAGAGCCTGAAGGCTAAAATAGCTGCAATTCGCGGGATAAAAGAGTATAAATTTAACTCCCTAATTGGCTCGCTGACGATTCATTACGACGAAAATATTTTTCCGATGCACCTTTGGGAGCAGTTTTTAAGCGGCATCAGTTCGCCTGAGCTAGTAGCGCTTGTAAATTCCAATATAGAGGCAATTTCTTGAGCGAAGAAGCATTACTACGTAGCACCAAAAAATCGCGCAAAATTTCTAATAAATCTCGGAATTTAAATGAGGCGAAAATTGCAGATATTGCTCTTTTGCTCGAAAAAGAGGCACAAATTTTACAGTTTTATTCGCTGGGCGCAGTTAAATTTCAAGATAAAAAGCTAGGAGAAATTCTATCTTTACGAGCTGGATTACTTGAGCGGATGCTAGATTTTGCAAATTCTTGTGGGCTTGGTGCTATGCCTCCTGAAAATAGCAGTGAGGCGCTGGTTGCAAAAGGTATGAATGAGTTTTTGGCTTCGGCACTTTTGATAGAAAAAAGTGCTATGATGTTTTATGACGATCTAATTAATTCATGCAAGAACGCGGAATTTAAAGAGCTACTGTATAAGGCGCAGGCGGTTTCATATAATGAAATTTTGCCGATTTTAAAGGAACTGAATTCTAAATACGAGGCTGATTTAAATTCTTTGAATTTCGCTGATTTATTAAATGAAATTTTAAAAAATCCGCAGGAATTAGAGCGGATATTTCAAAAATACGATTTGCAAAATATTTTAAATAGCGCATTTTCCAATTTAATTAAAGGAATTTTGCAGAAAAATTAAATTAGGATTGCAAAAATCTAAAAAAGTCGCTATAATATCAAAATCTATGTAAAGTTGATAAAATGACTTTATAATCTTAACACAAGGAGAATGAAATGCCGATCCCATTTCTAGCAGGTTTTGCGCTTGGTTGCGCGGCGGTTTACGCTTATAACAATCGAGATAAAATCAAAGAAGGTGCGAATAAAATCGTAAGTAGCAAAAGTGTCGAGGAGCTAAAAAATAGCGTCAAAGGCGGAGCGGAAAAATTAAGCAAAAAATCGAAAGAAATTTTTGCAGAAGCCAAAGAAGGCCTAGACGATGTTGCCGAAGCTGTAAAAAGCAAAAGAAAGTCTAATAGCAAAAAAGCTGCAACAAGTAGCGCTAGCACTGAAACTAGCACTGCAAAAAAAACCAGAAAAAAGCCGGGACCAAAACCGGGATTTAAAAGAACTAAAAAATCCACCGCGAGCGCTAAGACTGGCGCAACACCGGTAGGTGAGACATCCGCAGCATCTACTACTCCGCTTAATATCCCGCAGATCGTAAAAATGGACGATAATTCTTCGGCTAAATTTACGTCCGCAGACGATAAATCAGAAAAATAGAGGCCTAAATGAATAGATCACTTACGACACAGCGTTCGCCGCTGGATCACGTTTTAAGCGGCGCTATAGCAGGGGCGATCGGCGGTTGCGCCGTAGAACTCGTTAAAGCCAAAGAAGGCAAAAGCAAATCTAAAGCGATTCGAGATGCGCTGGATATTGCGCTAAGCGGCGGTATCATCGGCGGCGGCGCGATTTACAGTGCAAATAAGCTCGTACAAGGCGAGTATCTACGCGCAGCGGCAGGCGTCGCAGTATGCGTAGGTGCGCTCATTGCGGGTAGAAATTTTATTCTTAAGGTAGGCAATGAGTAATCCCTATATCACAAAAAAAGATTTGAAAGAAATTCTAGACGATTACAATTTTGGTGACAACAAATATTCTAGCGGCTCTGCGGGCGGCTTTGCCGGTGACGAAAAGCTCGGCGGTTGGGCTAAATGGATAAACGAGCGGGTAAATTCTGCACCTTTTAATAGTTCTGCTTCCAGCAATAACTCGGATAATAAAGATTCCGCCGCTCAAAGCTCAAGCGATGTAAATTCTACTCAGGGCTCCGCTTTCGGTGGAATTTTTAATTCCTTGGGTGGTAGACAAAACGCGAACGGCTTATTCGGTAGCAACTCATTTATCACAGGTATCGTTCTAGGTGCCGCAGCGACCTATTTTCTAACCGACGAAAACGCGCAAAAAAAGCTTTTTAAGCTCATCGCAAAGGGTACCGAGATGTTTCAGATGGGCATCGAAGAGATGAAGGAGCGCTTCGAAGACGCCAAGGCAGAGATGCAAGAGTAGTCGATGCAAAATTTTAAAATTTTACATGAGACTAAAACTAGACTGCGCATAAAGGTCGCGGGCTTTAAAGGGCTCGATGCGAGCGCGCTGCAAAAAGCTGCTGCGAGGCTTGAAGTCGTAACGGAAGCTAGATTTAACGCTAAAATCGGCTCTTTGATCCTTAAGCTTGACGCGGGTGCGAATAAGGCAGGAATTCTAAAGCAACTTGAAGCTTTAAATTTAAGCGAGCTAAAATCAATTATCCCCGCTAACCATAAAAATTTGCCAAGCAAAAACGAATTTATCTTAGCGCTTCTTGCGTTGGGCGGAAATTTAATCTTTCGCACTTCGCCTTTAGTGCGCGCATTTAGCATCGTAGCGTGCATGCCTATCTTAAAAGAGGGAATTAAAGAAAGCTTTCGTCACGGGCTTACTTCAAAGGGCTTGGAGGCTGCCGCTGTGGGGATTTCGCTCGCTCGCGGCGATGTATTTGCCGCAAACAGCACCAACGCGATGCTCGCTCTTGGCGAGTACATGGAGGAAAGCACCGTTTATAAAAGCGACGATCTTATCCGTGAGCTCGCCCACCCGGACATCGCCGAGGCGTGGGTCGAGATAGATCAAGACGGCAAAAAGACCGAAGTCAAAATCGCAACTTCCAAGCTAAAGGTGGGCGACATCGTGGTCGTGGGCGCAGGCGATGTCATAGCCGTGGATGGGCACGTTGTAAGCGGCGAAGCGATGATAAATCAAGCCAATATGACGGGCGAATCGGTTGCGGTGAAAAAATCTCGCGGCGATAGCGTGCTAAGCGGCACGATCGTAGAGGAGGGCAGGATTCGTATCTGGGCGGAAAACGTCGGCGAAAACACCTCCACGCAGCGTATCAAGCACTACATCACGGCATCTCTTAACGAGCGCTCCAGCATCGGCATGCATACGACCCACCTAGCCGACAAGCTCGTGCCGGTAACCTTCGGGCTTGCGGGCGTGTCCTATCTGATAAATCGAAATTTTATGACCGTGGCTTCGGTGCTACAGGCGGATTACTCGTGCGCGCTTAAGCTACCTACGCCGGTTGCTTTTAAGTCAAGCATCTCAAAGGCGGGCAAAAACGGGATTTTGATCAAAGGCGCCAAGGCCCTTGAGTCGCTTGCGAGCGCCGACACCTTCGTATTCGATAAGACGGGCACGCTTACGTACGGCAATCTGGAGGTCGCAGAGATCATATCGTTTGACGAGCATTTCAGCAAAAACGATATTTTAAATTTAACCGCGAGCGCCGAGGAGCATTACTTTCACCCCGTAGCCGAGGCGATCGTGGATGCGGCTAAAAAGCACGGCTTTATCCACAAGCACCACGACGAGGTGGAATTCGTCGTCGCTCACGGCGTAAAGACCAGCATCGAGGGTAAAAAGCTCATCATCGGCTCGCGCCACTTCCTGGAGGATGACGAGATGATCTCGTTTGCGGCGCATGAGCAGACCATCGATCTTGCGATGCAAAAGGGGCTCGCGCTGCTTTACATCGCATTTGACGGCAGACTTTTGGGGCTCATCGGACTTAGAGACGAAGTGCGCGCAAACGCCCGCGCCGTCATCGCTAGGCTCCGCGAGTTGGGCGCTAAACAGATCGTCATGCTAAGCGGCGACGTAAAATCAAAAGCCCACGCCGTAGCCAAAAAGCTCGGCGTAGATCGCTATTACGGCGAGCTGCTGCCGACGCAAAAGACCGAAATTTTAGAGCAGTTAAAAGCCGAGGGGCGAAAGGTGGTCTTCGTGGGTGACGGCATAAACGACGCGCCGAGCCTGATGAAGGCGGACATCGGCATCAGCATGCTAAACGGCGCAGAGATCGCCAAGGCTTCCGCGCAGATCGGACTTTTGAAAAACGACATCGAGGGCGTCGCGCAGGTAAAGGCGCTGGCTAACGACACACTGCGGCTCGTAAATCGAAATTTCAACGCTACCGTGGGGATAAATTCGATCATTTTATTTTTGGCGACTTTTGGCGCGCTAAGTCCCGTAGCTACGGCGCTGCTGCATAATGGCACGACGATAGGACTACTACTGAATTCTATCAAAGGGGTAAAATTTGAGCATTGAAGATAAAATTTTGGATCTAAATTTTCAGCGCAAAGTGGCTAAAACGGCGCTCGGAGTTAGTATGGGCATCACGGCTCTAACCGCGCTGAATATGAACTCGCGCATGTCGCAGCTACATAAAGTTTCGGGTGCAGTGATGCTGGCAAGCGCGATTTGGCACGCTAGCCTTTACGGCTCGCCATACAGCGAGTTTTTGCAAAATAGAAAAGCAAAGAGCAGGGGCAGAAAGAGATCCGTAGCAAATTTAGCCTTGGAAAATTTATCGGACGGCAAAAGCGCTCCTGCAAAAAGCACGCCCCTAAAAAGGAAGCCTCGCGCACGCAAAAGCGCCTAGCAGCATAGCACGTCGCGGCTTTTAGGTGCAAAGATAAGCTCTAAAGCCGCTAAATTTCTTTAGACGCAGCTGCAGAATAAAACGTCGTAAGCGGTGAAATTTGCGCCGTTTGCGACTAATTTATAATCAATAATCTCTCACTTCGTAAATTTAAGCGATATTTGTATTTTTAAATTATGCGTTCATATTTCCGCTTGTAAATTTTACGTTTTGCAGTTGCGGCGGCTCCGCTACTTAAATTTTAATCCGCAAACGCCTCAAATATCCTTTAAATTTTTTCCCGTCTTTACCTGCCGCAAATTTAAATTTCGCTACAATCGCTTTTTAAAATTTTGCGCCGAGTGCGCGCAAGAAGCTAAATTTAAAGGATCAAGATGGATTTTACGATAGACGCCGCGGACGGCGCAGCGCGCGCTTGCACGATCCGCACGGCGCACAGCACGATCCGCACCCCCGTTTTTATGCCGGTCGGCACCGTGGGCGCGGTCAAAGCGCTCGATGCGACGGACGTAGAGCAGCTCCTGGACGCGCAGATCATCCTCGCCAACACCTATCATATGTATCTGCGCCCGGGCTCGCGGGTGGTGGCGGGCTTCGGCGGGCTGCACGGATTTACGAAATTTCCTCGCAGCTTTTTGACCGACAGCGGCGGCTTTCAGGCGTTTAGCCTGCGCGCAAACACCAAAAACGACGAGGGCGGTATAAAATTTAAAAGCCACATTGACGGCAGCATGCATTATTTCACGCCGCGCTCGGTGCTAGATACGCAGTATGAGCTAAACTCCGATATTATGATGATTTTGGACGATTTGGTGGAGCTGCCGCGCGAACCTGGCGCACTTAGCAGCGATGATAGATCGCGGCTTAAAAAGCGGATCGATCTAAGCGTCGCGCGCACGATAAAATGGGCTAGCGAGGCGATAGATTATCACGAGGAGATGAAATCTCGCGGTCTGCACGCGCATCAAAACATCTTCGGTATCATCCAAGGCGGCACCGACCCGCAGGCGCGTAAATTTTGCGCCGAAGCACTGTGCGAGATGAGCTTTGACGGGCTTGCGATAGGAGGGCTCAGCGTGGGCGAGAAAAACGAGCTGATGTACGAAACCGTAGAGGCTATGATGCCATACGTCGATGCGGCGCGCCCGCGATATTTGATGGGGGTCGGCACGCCCGAAGATCTTGTCGAAAACGTCGCTCGCGGCGTGGATATGTTCGACTGCGTGATGCCTACGCGCAATGCCCGCAACGGCACGCTATTTACGAGCTTCGGCAAGATCAGCATCAAAAACGCGGGCTTTATCAGCGATCACGATCCGATCGATCCGCACTGCGACTGCTACACGTGCAAGCGCTTCAGCCGCGGCTATCTAAATCATCTATTTCGCGCGCGCGAGCTTAGCTTTTACCGCCTCGCGAGCATTCACAATCTGCACTTCTACCTGCGCCTTGCCGCAGATATGAGAGAGGCGATCGTGCACGGGCGGTTTGCGGAGTTTAGGCGTGAATTTTACACCGCACGAAACATAGCGCGAGATTAATTTCGGCGGGCGAGGACGTTTAAATTTAATTATGCTGGAAATTCTACGTTGCGGCAGCAGCGGGGCGGATTTTAATACGGCGCGGGCGGCTAAATTTAAACGCGACAAAATTTGGCGATGAAATTTAATTAGCTGCGGTGCGAGGAGCTTGCAGCTTTAAATTGATTTGAATCCACGCTTAGATTTTCGCATAGATTAGAATTTTATTTTGGCAAAATTTTATTATGATAGAGATATGTATTGGAATTTCGCCGTAGAATATGAGATAAAATTTAGTTTTGAAGTTTTGCGTTGAATCCGTGAATAAAATTCTACGTCGATATGTGCTGAGCGCGCGAGATTTAAAGATGGAATTTAGCGGTAGGATTTTACAGACGCGATGTAAAATTGCTATGGCTTTTGTCAAATAGGGGGCATTGCATCGAAATTCGAAGTATTGGTGTATTTTTGTAAGCCGTGCGTTACGCGTAAAAAACACGTATATTGCTTTAGGACGTGCGATCTGCGCCTAAATTATGGAATTTTATTGCGATAAAATTTTACTTTGATAAAGTTCAAATTCTCGCTAAATTCTGTCTTCGTGCTAAATTTTGCGATGAAACTTTGAGTGGAATTCTATCGTAGCAAAATTTCATCATAGCGAGATTTGCAGTAAAATTTCGCAGAATTATTTTTTAATCCGCCTTAGCATACAAAATCCAAGGAAATAAAGCGGCGACATAACGATAAAAATTATGATGTATCTCCACGCCGTGCTCGCAAAAAATAGCCCCGTAAGCTCCATAAATTTTATCGACGCGCCAGTATAGCGGTCGCCGATGCCGATGAAAATAATCGCCGCGAGCTCCACAAGCAGTGCGGGAGCAAATAGGATTGAGCCTGCGGTTTTGAAAAACATAAATGCAAACGCCTTGAACTTATAATAAAACGAAATGAGCCCAAGTCCGATCACGCCGCAGATGAAAAACTGCTCGAACTCATCCAGCCTCAGGCTCTTATCCTGTAGGATCGTAGAGATGACGCACAAGATGATAAAGACGTTGTAGTTCGCCATTTGACGCATTGGGTATTGATCGTGCGTCGCTATGGAGAGTAGGTTTATCGCGCGGTTAAGCGGCAGCAGATAAAATAGCGCAAAACTAAGAAAAATCAGCAGGTCCATCACCATATAAACCGTATCTTGATTGACATAAGCTTCGATCTGTGAAAAAGATAGAAATATGCTTGCAATTTGCGAGCGGAATATCAAAATAATGACTATCGGCACTATGGGCAGGATTATGGATTTAAGTCCTTCCTTGCGGATAGATGAAGTATAAATTTTACTCTCGACACTTTGCGTAGTGCACAGATCATCGGTTTGGACGAACTCAAATCCAAAGAATTTCGGTTTTTTTGCACTCGTAGGCTTAGCTTTGCGGTTAAATTTAAAATTCTTAAATTTTTTTGCGACCTTCGTTTCTTCTATGGTAGATATATCGTTTGCAATATTTTCGGTAGAGCTTTGAAAGGAAGGTGCTTCGGATATATTATTTTCTGCAGAATTCTTATCACCAAAAATTTCATCGTTTTGCTTTGCAGATTCTTTTGGCTGTGGGGTTACTTTTTGCGCTACGCGGTCTTTGGATTTAGAGCCCTCGACGCGCTTTATATTTATCGCGCTGGATGCTAGCGTGTCGAAGCTTACCTCATCGCCGTCGGTTAGGCTAGGATCGCGTTCGCCAAGCATTTCGTAGCTATACTCAACCCCGCCTGTGGCGACTATGACATTTCCACCTCTGATAAATCCGATAAGTCTCATATACTAACATTCCCCGATTTTTTAATGAGAAATATTAGTCAAAATGAACTTAAAAAACGATTATTCTACGGTGACACTTTTGGCTAAATTTCGCGGCATATCCACGTCATTGCCAAGTCTGACGGAGATTTCAAGAGCTAGAATTTGTAAAATTATCATCATCTCAAAAAACTCGCTCATCGCGTGGCTCTGCTCGCTTGTTTTGATAAAATCATCCGCGATCTCGGGCTCTTCCGGACTGATAGCTAAAATATACGCATCGCGCGCAGCAAGCTCTTCGACATTGCTTTTCGTTTTTTCGTAGAGCAAATGCTTTGGCATCAGCGCAACCGTAAAGAGATTAGAATCCGCAAGAGCGATCGGTCCGTGCTTCATCTCGCCGCTTGGATAGCCCTCCGCGTGCAGATAGGAGATCTCTTTGAGCTTGAGCGCGCCCTCAAGAGCGAGCGGATAGAAAATATCGCGACCGATAAAGAAAAAGCCGTGTCCGTGCAGATAGTGCTTGCTCATGCGGTAAATTTTATCCTGCAAGCCGTCCTTAATCTTTAAAATTTGCGGGATATGAAGCATCGCCGAAATTTCAGCGGAATTCGTGCGCGCCGAGATGACTTCGCGCAGATTTGCAAGATACACCACAAACATCCATAGCACCATAACCTGCGTCGCAAAAGCCTTTGTAGATGCCACACCCTTTTCGATGCCCGCGCGAGTGAGGATCACGCTGCCCGCCATACGCACGATCGAGCTGTTATCGACGTTGCAGATCGCAAGCGTTCTAAGACCGGCTTTTTTAGCGATATGCAGCGCCTCTAATGTATCGGCGGTCTCGCCACTTTGCGAGATCACGATAAATAAGGAATTCTTGTTTAAAAACGGCTCCTTGTAGCGGAATTCGCTGGCGACTTCCACTTTCGTGCGGATTTTAGCGATGCGCTCGAAAAGATACGAACTCACGAGCGCGGCGTGATAGCTCGTGCCGCAGGCACATAACACGACCTCGTCGATACCCTCAAACATCGCCGCATCAAGCTCGTCAAATTTTATCTTGCCGCCCTTTATTACGCGCCCCATCATTGCTTCGGTTACGACTTGCGCTTGCTCGTAAATTTCTTTTTCCATAAAAAATCTAAAGCCCTCTTTTTGCGCATAGCCTTTATCTTTCGGAAGCTCACTAAAGGCGCAATTATGCGGTTTAGAGTTTTTAAAAATGTCGATTTGCCCAAGCTTTGCAACGCCGTAAATTTGATCGTCCAGATATGCAGCCGTATTCGCAAGCCCGATGAGCGGAGCATCCGAGGAGCTAAAGAAAATTTCGTTTTTATCGTTTTTCGCGACGATGAGCGGAGCTGCGTTTTTAGCAAAGAAAATTTCGCCGGGTGCTGCCTTCGTGATTAAAAGCGTTGCGTATGCGCCTTTTAGCCGTTTAATTGTGGCTTCATATGCCTTAAATGCGTCGTTGCTAGCCTTGAAATTTTTTTCAAAAAGATGCACGATTACTTCGGTATCGGTCTGGCTTAAAAATTTCACGCCGTCCGCTTCAAGCTCATCTTTTAGCTCGATGTAGTTTTCGATGATACCGTTATGCACGACGAAGCTAAAATCTCCAAAATGCGGATGCGCGTTAAGCTCGGTAGGCTTTCCGTGCGTCGCCCAGCGAGTATGCCCGATCGCAACGCCAAAGCCTTGCGAAGTGAAATCTTTCATCTTTTCTTCGAGATTATTAAGCTTGCCGACCGCTTTGAAATACTTTATATTCGCACTCTCATCCATCACGGCAAGCCCAGCGCTGTCGTATCCGCGATACTCGAGTTCTTTCAGTCCGTTTATTATGATTTTTTTCTTTTCGGCGTTTCCTATGTAGCCTACGATTCCACACATTTTGCTTTCCTTGTTTAAAATTTGGCGCCCATTTTACTACGCTATTTTAAATTAACGAAATTCGGCTCTAAATTTAGTCCGCTTATCCGTTTTGTAAGCAAAAAATTATATAATTAGCACAAAATTTGGCTTGGGAAATCGATGGAAATTTTAGAAAAACTACAAAGCGGCGAGAGATTAAATTACGAAGACGGCGTGAAGTTATGGGATTTGGACCTTTTCGATCTGGGCAAATTCGCCTTTGCTATTCGCAAAGAAAAAAACGGCAAAAACGTCTATTTCAATGCGAATCGTCATATCAATCCTTCGAATTTATGCGCAGATACCTGTAAATTTTGCGCATTTTCGGCGCACCGCAAGAACGAAAACGCCTACACGATGAGCGATGATGAGATCATGCGTATCGTGGATGAGACCGTAGCGCGCGGCACGAAGGAGATTCATATCGTAAGTTCGCACAATCCATTCGTTACGCCGCAGCAATATTTGGGAATTTTTAAAGCGATAAAGCAAAAATATCCGCTTCTGCACATCAAGGCGATGACCGCGGCGGAGATCGATTACTGGCGGCGAAAGTGGAAGATGAGCTACGAAGAGACGATAGAGCTGATGATACAAAGCGGCGTGGATTCGATGCCGGGGGGCGGCGCCGAAATTTTTGACGAGCAGATCAGGGATCAAATTTGCAAAGGCAAGGTCTCAAGCGAGCAGTGGCTACGTATTCACTCGCTGTGGCATGCGCGCGGGCGCCGGAGCAACGCCACGATGCTCTTTGGCCATATCGAAAGCCGCGCTCACCGTATCGATCACATCTTGCGCATCCGCGCGCTGCAAGATGAGAGCCTAGCTCGCGCTAACGGCGGCGGTTTCAACGCCTTCATCCCGCTCGTGTATCAGCGCGAGAACAACTACCTGGACGTGAAGGGCTTTTTGGGCTCGGTCGAAATTTTAAAAACGATCGCAATTAGTAGAATTCTGCTTGACAACGTCGCGCATATCAAGGCGTATTGGGCGACCTCGACTTTAAGCTTAGCTCTTGTGGCGCAGGATTTCGGCGCGGATGATCTTGACGGCACGATTGAGAACGAAAGCATTCAAAGCAGCGCCGGCGCCGGTAGTAAAAAAGGGCAGAGCAAGCGCGATTTTATCGATATGATCAGCACGGCGGGCTTTGTGCCCGTAGAGCGCGACAGCTTGTATAACCAGATCGAAATTTACGAATAAATTCTAAAGGAGGAGCAAGTGGAGAAATTCTTTCATCTCGCCGCGGCAAAAACGTCGGTAAGGCAGGAGCTTATCGCAGGGCTTACTACGTTTTTGGCGATGATTTACATCGTGCCTGTAAACGCTAACATTATGAGCATCGCAGGTATGCCGTTTGATGCGCTGGTTACGGCAACCGCGCTTATTACGATAATCGCGACGCTATTTAACGGGCTCTTTGCAAATACCCCCGTTGCGCTTAGCGTCGGCATGGGGCTAAATGCGTATTTTACCTTTGCGTTGTGCGTGGATGCGAAGCTGCCATGGCAGAGCGCACTTGGCATCGTAGCGATAAGCGGAGCGCTTTTTACCGTGCTTTCGTTTACGAACTTTCGCGTTTGGGTTATCAAATCTATCCCGCTTGATCTGCGTCGCGCCATAAGTGCGGGTATCGGGGCTTTCATCTGCTTTATCGGGCTTAAACAGATGGGCGTCATCGCGCCTAGTCAGGCGACGCTAGTAACTTTAGGAAATTTAAAAGATCTAAATGTTTTGCTTGGGATTTTAGGCTTAGCGGTCGTGCTTGTGCTTTTCGTGCTTAGAATCAAGGCGGCGTTTATCTTAAGCATTTTGATTACTTCGTGCGTTGCGTGGGTGGCTGGAATTTCGCCCGCACCACATGGCATCGTAAGCGCGCCAAGCGGCATAACGCCGATATTTGCTAAGCTGGATATCCCCGGAGCGCTAAAGCTAGCCTTCATGCCTTTTATAATCACGTTTTTCGTCACGCATCTATTTGATAGCATCGGCACTCTAACCGGCGTTGGCAATCGCGCGGGACTTTTTGGAGAGAATAGCAAAGACGGCATGAAAAAACTATCTAGAAATTTAACCTCCGATGCGATAGGCAGCGTTGCGGGCGCCGTTATAGGAACGAGCACGGTTACTGCGTTTGCCGAGAGCGCCAGCGGCGTGGAGGCGGGCGGTCGCACGGGACTTACCGCGGTATTTTGCGCTATGTTTTTCGTGCTGACGCTGTTTATGCTGCCGCTATTTAAGGCGATCCCTGCAAATGCGATCTATCCGATCCTCGTAATGGTCGGGGTTTTGATGTTTAGCGAACTTGGCAAGATCGATTATAGCGACGCTGGAATTTTAATCCCTGCGTTTTTTATAGTATTTTTGATGCCTTTTACCTATTCGATCACCAACGGCTTAAGCTTCGGCTTTATCGCTTATATCGTAGTTAGACTCGCTCAGCGCAGGATAAAAGATTTAAATTTCGGCGTTTTGACGCTCGGCGCGATTAGCGTTTTAGTATTTTTAATGCATTAAATTTTAAGGAAAAATATGAGATTTTATAGTTTTGACGAGATGGATCGCGACGCAAGAGTTATAGCAAAGCAGGTTAGGGACGAATTTATGCCCGATGCAATCGTGGCGATCGCTAGGGGTGGGCTCACATTCGGCCACGCGCTAGCCAATGCGCTTGATATGCGGACGATATTTTCGATAAATTCCATCCACTACGCAGACACCAAAAAGCTCGATACCATCGACGTTTTCAACGTGCCAGATCTGGAGCTTTATAAGCGCGTGCTGCTGGTGGACGATATTATCGACAGCGGCGACAGCATGGTCGAGATCAAGCGCGTGCTGCTGGAGAAATTCCCGCAAATAGAGCTTAAAACGGCAGTGATTTTTTACAAACCCAAGGCGCTCATCCAGCCCGATTTTAAAATTTCAAAGACGGATGAGTGGATAAATTTCTTTTGGGAAAATTATACGATAGAGGAATGAAGCGGCGCGCGGTTAAATTTAGTGGCTAAATTTTAAAAGATTCGGCGGTTTAAATTTTATAAAATTCCGGTCGTAAAATTTAGGTCGTAAATTTAAAGTGCCCGCAGCAAGGATGAGAGTGAAGAAGCTTTATCAAAATGAAATTTTCGTAATCTCTATAATGTGCCTGTTTCAGGGCATATTTCTGCTTTATGCGATTTCAAATTTAAGCATCAGCTACTACGAGGTCGAAATTTTTTATGAGAAAAAATCCCTCGTTTCGCTAATCGCAAATTTAAGCTGCGAAATTTTCGGGCGCAACGACTACGCTCTGCGCGTGCCGTTTATTTTGATCCACTTCGCAAACGCCGCGATGATCTATAAAATTTCAAAATTTATTCTAAAGCGTCGCTTCGATAGGGTGGTAGCTACGGCTCTATTTATGGCGCTTCCTGCATCGATGAGTAGCGCGATCTTGCTAAATCCTGCGGGCATCATCGTTTTTTTCACGCTGCTGGCGATCTATTTTGCAAAGAGTGAATACAATATCGCTCTTTTCGTCCTTCTGTCCGTTTGCGCCCTGATCGACCGAGCGTTTTTTATGCTCTACGTGGGCTTTGGAATTTGGGCGCTTTATACGCGCAAAAAGGAGCTTTTGCTACTTTGCATAGCGCTATTTAGCTTCAGCATGATCTTTTACGACGTAAGCTCGGAGGGCAAGCCGAAGGGATATTTTTTAGATACCGTGGGCGTTTTTGCGGGCGCGTTTTCGCCTTTAGTGTTTTTATTTTTCATCTACACGATCTACAGAATTTGGATCAAAGAGGAAAAGAGCCTGCTGTGGTTCATCGCCACGAGCGCGCTTTGTCTGACGATGCTTTTTTCGCTAAGACAGCGCGTCGCGCTTGAGATGACGTTGCCGTATTGCGTTATCGCTACGCCTCTGATCATTCGGGTTTTATTTAATTCATACCGCGTTAGATTGCCTAAATTTCGCACCTTTCACAAGATCGCCGTGGGTGTGACGCTGGCAAGCTTGATGTTTAGCTACTTCGCGGTGGTTTTTAGCGACGTGATGTATAAGGCGGTGTTTGCAAACAAGCCGCAGAGGCATTTCATCTATAAATTTGACGTAGCTAAGGAGCTAGCGAGCGAGCTAAAAGATCGCGGAGTAAAAAGCGTGAGCTGCGATAATAAAAAGCTGTGCCTGCGCCTGAAATTTTACGACTTGCCAAGCGGCGAGGACGCGTATATTTATGAGCGAAATTCTGAAAATTCGACACAAAGTATAGATATTTACAAGCAAGGCGTGCTAATTGCGAAATTTTATGTTAAAATATAAACAAAATTTTTATGAAAGGTAAAAATTATGAAAAAAGCATTTACTATGATAGAGCTGATTTTCATCATCGTGGTGGTTGGAATTCTAGCGGCGGTGGCGGTGCCTCAAATTAATCGAAATAGCCTTGTGGAGGCGGCAGATCAAGTAGCTGCTCATATTCGTTATACTCAGCAGCTGGCTATGAATGATAACAAATTCGATCCTGACGATCCTAATTGGTTTAAGAGATTTTGGAGGATTCAATTTACCGATCAAGGAGCACCGGGCTCTGCAGCAGGATGGCGATATAATATATATTGGGATAACGGAGCTTTCCCGGGTTCAAACGGACAACCAAATAGCCTAAATTCTATGGCAGCTGATCCGCAGAATCCTAACAAACTGCTTACTTCGGGCTTTGCTAGGCAACCTGCCAATACTGATGGTGCAAGAATGAATAAAAAGCTAAATTTAGAAGCAACATATAATATAAGCAATATAGAATTTACTAATTGCGGTAATGGAAACAATCACACCATCTCCTTTGATTCTTATGGTCGCCCAATGGGGCAGTTAGCGAACTCTAATGTGCCATATGATAGGCTTTTTGTGGGCCAAAATCCATGCATAATCACGCTTACCAATGATGCTAAAGAGCATGCCTATATAAGTATTCAGCCCGAGACGGGATACGTAAGTTATACGCTGAAATCAAATACGGGTAACGCGGCGCAGTAAATAATTTAAAGCATTTAAGGAGAATAATGAAAAAATACATAATGACGCCGATTTATTACGTAAACGATGTCCCGCACATCGGTCATGCATACACGACGATCATCGCCGATACGATGGCTAGATTTTACCGCCTGCAAGGGCACGAAGTTTTTTTTAAAACTGGCACCGATGAGCACGGCCAAAAGATCGAGGAGGCCGCAGCCAAGCACGGCCAGAGCCCAAAGCAGTACGCAGACGGTGTAAGCGCTAAATTTAAAGACCTGTGGGACGAGTTTGACATCAGCTACGATATGTTTTCGCGCACTACCGATGCCGCGCATGAGGCGGCGGTGCAAAACGTATTTCGCAAGATGTATGAAAAGGGCGACATTTATAAGGGCGAATACGAGGGCAACTACTGCGTAAGCTGCGAGAGTTTTTTTCCTTCCGCTCAGCTAATCGACGGCGAGTATTGCCCCGACTGCGGCAAAAAGACTAAAATTTTAAAAGAGGAGAGCTATTTTTTCAGGCTTAGCGCCTATGCAGAGCGACTTTTGAAATGGTACGAGGATGAAAAGTGCATCCTGCCCCTAGGCAAAAAAAACGAGGTCGTAAGCTTCGTAAAAAGCGGTCTGAAGGATCTTTCGATCACGAGAACGGGCTTTGATTGGGGCGTTAAAATTCCGCCCGAGCTGAACGATCCGAAGCACGTGATTTACGTCTGGCTGGACGCGCTAATGGATTATCTTAGCTCGCTCGGATTTTGCGCGGGCGGCGAGCGGATGGAGTATTGGAGCGACGCGCTGCACATCGTGGGCAAGGACATTTTACGCTTTCACGCCGTTTATTGGCCTGCGTTTTTGATGAGCCTGGGACTAAATATGCCACGCAGCATCGCAGCTCACGGCTGGTGGACGCGAGACGGCAAAAAGATGAGCAAGAGCCTGGGCAACGTCGTGGATCCGCGCGAGGTCGCAAACGCCTATGGGTTGGAGCAGTTTAGGTATTTCTTACTGCGCGAGGTACCGTTCGGCCAAGACGGCGATTTTTCGCAAAAAGCGATCATCAACCGCGTAAATTCCGAGCTTGCCAACGAGCTTGGAAATCTACTTAGCCGCATCGTTGGCATGAGCGCAAAATACTCGGACTACGTCATAAATTCCAAAGACGTGATGAAATTTTTCACCGCCGAGATCAAGGAGGCGAACTCATATCTAAGCGCCGCGCTTAGCGCGCTTGAGGAGGTCGCTACCAATAGATACTTGGAGGAGCTTTGGAGGGCGCTTGCTCTTGCGAACGCTTCGATTGCAAAATACGAGCCGTGGAATTTGATGAAAAACGGCGAGCAGGCTAAGGCGTTGGCTCTCGTCGCATTGGTTGCAAATATTTTGGCTAAAGTCGCCGTGCTGCTAAGTCCCGCGATGCCGAAGACGGCGGCACGTATCGCAGACACGCTCGGCTTTGAAATATCCACTCCGCTTTATGAAAAGCTCATACTTCGCGGCGAAATTTTAGATTTTAAGGCCAAGCCGTGCGAGCCGCTTTTTACCAAGATCGATCACGAGCTAATGCCGAAGGCGGACTACGACAGGTTGGATGGCACTGCAAATTCTGCAAGCGGTTCGGGCACAGACGCTGCGGCAAAAAGCGCGCTAAACTTAAACGCAAACGCTTCCGGCTCGGGCGCTACGGTGCAAGAAGCCCAAGGCGCAGCATCTGAAGTGCAGATTAAAATCGATGATTTTAAAAAGTGTGTTATCAAAGTCGGCACGATTTTGGAGTGCGAAAACATTGAGGGTAGCGAGAAGTTGTTGCGATTTATGATCGATTTGGGCGAGGAGAGACCGCGTCAAATCATCAGCGGTATCGCGAAATTTTACGATCCCGCCGCGCTTATCGGCAAGCAGATCTGCGTGCTGGCAAATTTAAAACCCGCTAAAATTTTTAAACATAGCAGCGAGGGCATGATTTTAAGTGCCGAGGACGGCAGTCTCACGCTGCTTAGTACTCTCGCGCCCGTAAAAAACGGCGCAATCGTAGGTTAGCGATGAAGGCTTTAGCGCGCAAGGCTTCGAAGCTCGCTATCTGCGGTGCGGCTGGACTCTGCGCGCAAAAAAGCGCCGCTTCGGATAAAATTTTAAACCTTTGCCGCAACTCCTCACTTGCCGCAAAGATCGGCGCGGGCGGGCTTGTATGCGCCACGCCTTTGGCGCTTAAGCTCGGTGCGGGGGTTGCTTTAAAATTTGCGGCGCGTAAAATTTTAACATTCGGCATTTGCGAGCTGTCGAAGTCTGCCGCTTTAAAATGTGCAAAACTCGGCGCGCGCGCGGTCGTGCGCTCATTTTCGCACACCGATAAATTTACAGATGAGCGCTCGAAAAAGCGCGCAAGCGCGGATAACGAAAATTTTAATGCAGGCATCACGCCGCACAGAAAGCGCGCAGCAAGTATTTCTAGCGCGAATGTTAAAAAAGACGCCTCACTTTCCAAAAGTGCCACTATTAAAAAAAACACAGCGACAAAAAGCGCGCCCGCAAAAAAATCTCCGCTCGCTAAAAAAATAGCGCCTACGGTAAAAGCCGCATCGACCGCCAAAAGTGTCGCAGCAGGCGCGGCTTCGGCATCTGTCGCAAAATCAACCTCCGTAGCTAAATCTGCATCTACCAAAAGCGCCGCGCAAAATAAAATTTCCGCGCCAAGCGCAAAAGCGATACCGGCTAAAAGCGTATCTCAGAACGTAAAATCTCGCCGTATCGCAAAAAATACTGCTACGCCTACTGTAATCGCCGCAAAAGACGTCGTCGCGTCCGGCGCAAGTTCCGCATCTGCTGCGAAACAGCCGCGCCGCGCCGCAAAGAGCGCGTCCGCCAAAAGCTCCGCCGCAGGGAAGTCGTAATGGTAAATTTATTAAATTTAACCCGTATCGTAAACGGAACGATGCTAAATAATCCCGCAATCTCCGCGGTCGAAAGCTTTGCGATTGAGCCCGCAAAGGTCGCGAAAAAGGGCGCTTTCATCGCACTCGGCGCAAACGAGCGCGACGTGCACACCGCGATCGATAACGGCGCGTACGCGATCATTTTCGATAACAATTTCAAGCCGCTTAACGACGAGATCGCCTTTATCAAGGTCGAAAATTTATGCTCGGCGCTCGTGCGACTGATAAAATTTCTGGGCGAGACGTGGCGGCACGGCTTCGTGCTGATAAACGAGGTGCAAAGCGAGATCCTGCGCTACACGAGCGTGCCGAAAAATTTGATGTTTGCGCCGCGCAGCAAGGGCGAGCTTTTCATTAGCCTAATGAATGCCAAAGAGAAAAATACCTACTTCACCACCGACGCCGAGCTTTTGCAAAGCCTCGGTATCTCGCCCGTCCGGGTTCCTGCGAGCGACGATTTTAGGCTGCTTTACGGCGGCTCGATATTTTACAGCAGCTTCGTTTTCGGTGGGCTTTATTATTCAAATTTAGTCTTTCCGCAGCTGTTTTTGCCCGAGCTATGCGGCGTGATCGAGTATCTCTCGCGCAAAAACATACCCTTTAAATTTCAAAACTTAAGCGCATTCGGCCATTTCGAGCCGATTTTTGTGGATAGATTTTTTAATGTTAGCTCGCTCGGCGGCAGCTATCGCGCCTTTATCGCCGAGAGCGATCCTGAGCTTTTTGCGCGCGAGGCGGAGTTTTTGCGGGCAAAATTCCGCGAAAAAATTATCGTCTGCGCTAGCTGGGAGGATCGCTTAGACGGCGTTAAGATCGACTTTCGCTTCAATAAGCTAAGCGCGCTAAAGAGCTTGCCCGAGTTTCACTACGCGCTGGTTTTTGCGGAAAAGAGCGCGATTTTGCAGCTTCTAAATCAAAAACCGCAAGAAAAAAATCTATTTTAGCCTCAAGGAGATCGGTATGAAAAGACGAAATTTTATTAAATTTGGCGCAGTAGCGGCTATCGTGCCGATAGTATCAAGCGCTAAAACCACGCACGAGGATAAAATAGAACGGAATAAAGCCGCTATGAAGCGCTTTGAGACGGCGATAAATACCGCGGACGAAGCGCTTTTAAACGAGCTTGTGGATCCCGAAGCGCCGTTTGTCACGCCAGCATCAAAAGATCCGCTTTACGGCGGCAGCGGCTACAATGCGATCGTAAAAATGATGCGTGCAAGCTTCCCCGATGTGCAGTGGGCGATGCAGGACATGGTCGCGGACGAGAGATGCGCGGCGGTGTATTGGCTTTGCAGCGGCACTCACAAGCATGATTTTATGGGCATCGCGCCTACGGGGCGAAAATTTAGTGCGCGGGTGATGAATTTTTATTACTTTAACGAGCGCGGCAAGATCGTAAACGATGTCGCAGCCGAGGGGATGATCGCCATACTGCGCGCCATCGGTGCGTGCGATAAATAATATGGCGAGAGCTCATTATGGGATTATTGAATTGAAAGAGGGCAATGGACTACATTAAAATTCTGCGCGAAAACGGGCTTTTGCGCGAGGTGAAGGAGCAGATCGGCACGGAGCTTGAGATAGCGCACGCAAGCTATATCGAGGTCAAAAAAGAGCGTTCGCAGGCGCTGCTTTTTACGAACGTGCGAAACGCGCAGGGCAAACGGATGCCGCCGGTGCTAACCAATATTTTCGGCTCCTTCGAGGCGTTAAATTTAATCCTCGGCCGCAAGCCCGACGAAATTGCCGCCGAGATTGAGAGCCTGCTAAAGCCGAAGCGTCCGCAAAACTTTAGCGAAAAGCTTGATTTTTTGTCGCACTTAATCTCGCTGCGTAAAATTTTTGTAAAACGCCTTAGCGGCCGCGGCGAGTGTCAGCAGGTCGCGCATCTGGGTGCAGATGTCGATTTGGGCGAGCTTCCTGTGCTTAAGACCTGGGAGGGTGACGGCGGCGCGTTCATCACGATGGGGCAGGTTTATACGAAGGATCTGAACTCGCAAACGCAAAATCTCGGCATGTATCGCCTGCAAATTTACGGGCGCGACCGCCTGGGGATGCACTGGCAGATCCACAAAGACGGCGCTGGCTTTTTCGACGAATACCGTAAAGCAGGGCACAAGATGCCCGTATCCGTGGCGATCGGCGGCGATCCACTCTATATCTGGTGCGGTCAGGCGCCGCTGCCGAAGGGGATTTTTGAGCTGCTGCTTTACGGCTTTATCCGCCGCAGCCCCGCTCACCTCGTAAAATCGCTTACGAATGAAATTTACGTTCCCGCCGATGCGGATTACGTGATCGAGGGCTTTGTTGATCCCGCCGTAAGCGAGCCGGAGGGGCCTTTCGGCGATCACACCGGATATTATACGCCGGTAGAGCCCTTTCCGGTGATGGAGGTTAGCGCGATCACGCACAAGCGCGCGCCCGTATTTCACGCCACCGTCGTGGGAAAGCCGCCGCTTGAGGATAAATTTATGGGGTACGCGACCGAGCGGATCTTTTTGCCGCTGTTTCGCACGAGCGCGCCCGATCTGATTGACTATAAAATGCCCGAAAACGGCGTATTTCATAATCTGATTTTGGCTAAAATCGCCGTGCGCTACCCCGCTGCAGCAAAACAGATCATGCACGCGTTTTGGGGCGTAGGGCAGATGAGCTTTGTAAAACACGCCGTTTTCGTGCCGCAGGACGCGCCGAGCTTAGATGAGTACGAGGCGCTTACGAAGTACGTCCTAAACCGCATAGGCGTGCGCAGCCTCGTTTTTAGCGAGGGTGTGTGCGACCAGCTCGATCACGCAAGCCCGAACTCCTGCTTCGGCGGCAAGCTCGGCATCGATGTGACGACCGATCTAAGCTCGCAGGCGCCGCAAATTTTAAATGATGAGGAGCTTCTAGCGAAATTTCAAAGCGAGGAGCCTGCTATTTTGGCGCTTAAGCAGCACTTTTGCGATACGAAAAACCCGCTCGTGCTGATAAACATAGACAAAAAAGAACTCGTAGAGCGGAGCTGGCGGCGGCTTTTGAAATTTAGCGAGCATTTTAAAATTTTGATTTTTACCGATGCGGGGAATGACGCGAATAACCTCTATATGAGCGTTTGGCGCGTCGTAAATAGCATCGATGCGCTGCGCGACGTATTTGTGGCGCAGAATGATCGTATCTGCATCGACGCTACGAGCAAGTACGAGTGGGAGGGCTATACGCGCAGGTGGCCGCAGGAGACGCTCTGTAGCCGCGAAGTCGTAGCAGGCCTCATAGAGCGGGGCATCGTGCAGGATGAACCCGAGTTATTTAAAAAATTTGAAATTTTTTGAGGGCGTGGGGCGAAATTTCGCGCGGATTTGAAATTTTAAAATTTTGCACTCTGATTTTAAGGGCTGCGCGTTAAATTTAAAATAAATTTAGGCCCTCTTTAACTTAAGCTCACACAAAGGAGCAGTAAGTTACGATGAGAACTATGAAAAATAAATATATAATTCGTTCTCGAATTTCAAAGAAGAAATTTAGAGAAATTTTAAAGTATTTTGCAGAGGATATAGAGGCTACTAAAATAGCAAATTTTACAGGAATCTCTAGAATTTCCATTAATAAGATTCTAAAAAGCATCAGAACTCTAATGGCGATTGAATGCGAAAAGATATCTAAGTTTTCAGGCGAGATAGAGATTGACGAAAGCTACTTCGGAGCTAAAAGAGTAAGAGGTAAGAGAGGTAGAGGTGCAAGCGGAAAGCAACCGGTATTCGGTATGTTTAAAAGAGACGGTATGGTATATACTCAGATAGTAAAGAACTGCTCTGCTAGTGAACTAATACCAATACTATCGCAATATAGCGAGCTTGATAGCTCTACTATCTATTCAGATTGCTGGAAGGCTTATGATGGATTAGTAGATTACGGAGCTAAAGCTCACTATAGAGTAAAACATTCAAAGAATGAATTCACTAATGGAAAAAACCATATAAACGGTATAGAAAACTTCTGGGGTTATGCTAAACATAGATTATCTAAATTTAAAGGCATCAAGAAAGAGAATTTTTTGCTTCATCTTAAAGAATGTGAATTTAGATATAATAACAGCAAAGATACGAAGGAGTTCTATCATATTTTATTAAAGATGATAAGAGAGAATCCGCTTAAGTTTAATTGAGCCTAAATTTATTTGAATTTATGTGTTTAAGCGATAAAATTTTGTAAAATTTTCAATGGTAGAAGTAGCAAAATTTTTAAAATTTTTATAAAATTTTTGCAATAGCTAGATTTAGGAAATATAAACGTATTGCGTATTTAGGATGTGCCACAAATCCGAAGTCGGACGGGTCCACGCGCCAAAGCCAAAGCAAGCCCGCGGCTTCAAAGCTTTGAAATTTTTAAAATTTAAGGATCATATAAATTTAATGAAAGTAAGATCGTCGATTTTTTACACCATCACGTTCATCTTCACGCTCGCTGCCGTGGGCGTTTCGCTCGCTCTACTCTGGCTCATCGGCTACGATCAGCAAAACTACACCCGCGAGCTAAACTCCAAGTACTCCATCGTCGCGCGCGCGAACCTATATCAGATGAGCAAGCTCATCAGCGATGTCGAATACGAACGGCAGGTCGCAAATTTCGAGTTTTCGACCATCCGCGATGAAGCCAAGCGCGATGAGATCATCAAAGGCGCCGAAATTTTAGATAGCATCTCCGCAGACATCGGCTCTGCGGACATCTTGCTTTTTAAACGCAAACACTACTTAAAAATCACTCACGCTGGAGAGACGCGGCTTTTAAACGACAAGGATTATCAGCCCTACCGCTACGATATTTTCAAAGCGATCTACGGCGTCATTTTGGCAATCATCCTGCTTGCGTATATCTTTATCATCCGCAAAATTCGCCCCCTTCGCAAGCTCAAACGCCAGATCGATAAATTTGCTAAAGGCGATCTTCAGATCAAGGACGTAAGCGTAGGAAACGACGAAATTTCCGAGGTTTCGCACGCATTTTACGAGGCGGTCACGCAGATAAACAAGCTTAACGAATCGCGCCATCTGTTTTTGCGAAACATAATGCACGAGCTCAAAACTCCCATCACAAAAGGTCGCATCGCCGTCGAGATGATCGA
Organism: uncultured Campylobacter sp.; assembly: GCF_937997535.1. Taxonomy (GTDB): domain Bacteria; phylum Campylobacterota; class Campylobacteria; order Campylobacterales; family Campylobacteraceae; genus Campylobacter_B. The sequence goes on along the minus strand of NZ_CALKTT010000094.1, from coordinate 2,282 downwards.
GCACGGTAAAAATCAGGAGCGTCTCATCTCGGTCTTTGAGCGGCTGGAGAGCCTAATCAACGAATTTGCGGCGGTCGAGCGCGCGACTGCGGGCACGGCGCTAATCGAACGCGGAATTTTTCCCATGGATGAAATTTTAAAAGAAGCGCTCGGCATCGCGATGATCGAGCCCGGCTGCGTCACGCTGCAAAATCCGCTAGGCCTGAGCCTAAACGTCGATCTGAAGCTCTTTTGCGTCGCGGTGAAAAATTTAATCGACAACGCCGTAAAATACGCTGCAGACGGTAAAATTTTAATCCGCTTAGACGCCGAGACGATGGACTTCATAACGCTCGGCGAGCCGCTGCAGAAGGATTTTAGCTACTACAAAGAGGCCTTCGTCAAGGGTACGAACGCCAAGCAAAGCTTCGGCCTGGGGCTTTACATCGTCGATAACATCGCCAAGGCGCACGGGCTAAAATTTACGTACTATCACAGGGATGGTAAAAATATTTTTAGCTTTTTAAATTTAGAAAAGGTTATCGCGATGTAAGCCAGTCTTCACGAAATTATCACTTTCTACAAAGAATTTCGCTCTCTCATGAGAATTCTTGCTTACATGGAATAATCTGTTTCGCTTTAAAATTTCACTTCTAGCTCTTAAAATTCATGTTGCTAACTCACGCCACGGAATTTTATCCATATTACAGAAGTCGCCATGCTAAATTTATAGACATAAAAAATTCCGTTTTTTTTAAGCATTCTCAAAAAATTAATAGAAAATCTTATTCATTTGCTATGTTAAACGCTAACAATGAAATTCATTTTTTCTAAATTTAAGCTTATTTATAGCGAATATAAGGAACATCGCGAACTCATAAGATTTAATGTTAAAGAAAACTAGCCAAGTCAATACGCAAATGCAACGGTAAGATCCAGTGTAGTGAGCCTAAATACTGAAGTCGAGACAGAACGACAGCTTTTTAATCGGGCAAAGTGTTATTAAACTCAAATACGTGATAGTCGTGATCAGTTATTGCGCCGTAAGCGATAAAGTAAATTCGAACACAATCAATAATATGGGCGGCAGTGGATAAAACATACAGTCTACAAAAAGGACGGCACGATTCGTGGCGAATTCAGTGAAGGTGGTAGCGTGAAGCTATAGTAAAATACCATATTGGTGGCATAGTTTATGCGAACGCCGCTGGTAATCCGCAAGCGGCTTGGTTATAAAAATGCCATAAATATTATACCTGGAAGTGGAAGGTATCGGTGAGGGAGATGGCGATTGATTACGCTATCATAGGTGGTATTATACTCATAATTTAGGTGTAAGCGTAGATGGAAACACTTCCCGTTTAATACAATGAAGTGGTATTATGGGAATGTTTATCTACGAGATGCAAATTTCGTTGTGAGATAATCAAATTGGTAGCCCTATCAATAATTTTACGTCTATGGTGGTATCATCGTAAGCAAATACACACATCATCATAAACTTTATTTCGGGTGAGGCAAACTATAACGAGGTCTTTTAATGGTAGTGCGATTACGATTTTTTTCAGCAGGCAAGCAGGCGCGGGTTAAATATACTCAACTATAATAAAATTTCCATTAATACAGGCTTTGTTGTTAGAGTATACGGCACACTTATGGATAAATTATATACTATTACGAGTGCTATGTAATATAAGATTAACGCAGCTAAAATTTACGTCGATACCGCAAGTGATTCATATGGTCTACTAATAAAAAGAAACAGGATCGCTAATATTATTTGGCGACAATTACCTTGATAGTATGGAGCTAACCAAGAACCAAGCTAGCAATGATGCCCAAGCAGGAGCTCATAAGCTATTCGGTAATAAAAATAACACCGTAAACGTATCTCAAAGCGCAGGAGATCTAAACGGTAAGAATATAAGCTCGGGTAGAGCGGATGTCAAAGATAGCGTAACTCCAAATACCGTCTATAACAATAAAACCATAGTTAAGGGCGGAACAAATTTCGGTAACGTAAATGCAGGTTACGGCGATAGCGGAACCCAAGAGGTTCACCACAACGAGCTAAGCTTTGAAGATAGCTCAAAAGGTGCGGTAGTAAACGGAAACATTAGCGCAGGCTACTCCCTAAGCGGAAACGTTCACGATAATACCGTAACTACAAACGATACCGTTATTAACGGAAACGCTTATGGCGGCGAAGCAGCTAGTGGTAATGCAGATGCCAACACCATAACTCTAAATGACGGCCAAGTTACCGGCGACGTAAAAGGAGCAAAAGCTAGCGGCTCTGCAAC